>DRMA01000083.1 GCA_011375245.1 Thiothrix sp.
GATTGCGTTGATTACAGGTTTAAGTGTTGAAGAAATAGAACAGTTAAAAAGGTGAAAAAAGTTGATTCTTTTCATGGGATTAGCGAAACCAGTTACGAATCCCCATGGCGGATAAGGTACGCCATCCGCCGCATGGCTACGTAGCATGGTGGATGGTGTGCCTTATCCACCCTACGAAACTGATGCTTTCTTGAAATTAATCGCACCCAAACCCCAGACACGCATCATAATACGATTATAGTCTTTGATTGTCAGTGAATTAGTTGTAGTTGTAGGGCGGATAAGGTACGCCATCCGCCGCATGGCTAAAAAGGTGGATTCTCAAACAACTAACTTGGACTCTCAAACAAGTAAATAATCCTTGTATAGCCTAAGCTCGCAAATGAACGAGCATAATACTACCGTGTGAATCCGATTTTTAATCTATTGGAAGAGCAAATAAGGTTTGCTCTATACAGGTTTTTTTTAATCTGTAACCGTATTTATAAGGGGGGAGTAATGCAAAGAAGCAAAATTTTTGGGAGAGTTACAGGATCAATTCTCTTTATTTTTATCATCGCTTACGCGCATATTGCTATCGCAGCAGGTGTGGGTGAATTTATTAATGACGTTAAAATATACAAAAACAATGCT
Source organism: Thiothrix sp. (assembly GCA_011375245.1). Classification (GTDB taxonomy): domain Bacteria; phylum Pseudomonadota; class Gammaproteobacteria; order Thiotrichales; family Thiotrichaceae; genus HyVt-477. The sequence continues at coordinate 634 of DRMA01000083.1, forward strand.
GATAAATATGCTGTTTTTTACCCTGATGGACATTTAAATAATAAACCTGTTATTTTATTTCTTAGTGGTGCTGGCGCATCTACCCCTGATGAAGTAAGTAGCAAATATAAGGGGCTTTTACGATATATTGCCTCACAGGGTTATTATGTTATTGCTATACCCTATCAAGGCAGTTATCTTGCTGATCTTTCTATAGCATCTATTGAAAAGGCTTTAGTTACGTCTCGGCAATATCATCCAGAGTTAGATTTTTCTAGCCTTGGCGTAATGGGGCATTCAGTCGGTGGAGGGCAAGCCTTTCCTGTTATAAAACACTTTCTCGACGCTAATCAAAACTATGGGAAAAAAGCTAGCTTTGTCTTGTCTATTGATGGTTGGTTTCCCTTCGGTATGCAACAAGATGATTTAAGAAACTTACATACAACCGCTTCAATTATTCAATTTGGGGGGGAAGAAGGAACAGGTACAGATCCTAAAATACATATTACGACGATGAATTTGCTCCCTCAGTCGAATAAAAAATCTTACCATGTATTAGGAGATGCCACAGGACATAGCTATCTTACAGGTGATCTAGATAATATCTTAGGCAAGCAAGATCTCTTAGAGCCTATTCAGTCACTATTGGATTATACGTTTGCAGAAGGCAATGGCGATTTTCTTGTTAGTTATACTGACACCATAGCCAAGGTATTAGCTGCCATAGAAAACCATGATTACTGGGATGATTGTTTAGGTGGTGGCTATGGTGCTAAGTCAATATTTAATGAATACAATAATGACATTAATTATTGTGATCCTGAATCTTATGCTAACCCAACCTCAACTTTAGCGATTGTAGCGTCTAATGTTGAAGTCATTGATGATAATAGTGTTTATATTCATTTTAACTTAAACGAAAAGGCACAAGCACGAATTGAATACGGTGAAACGACTGCTTATGGTCATTTTACAAATAAAGAAACCAGTTTTAACTATGCAACACATCGCCAATTTGTTGCTAACTTAGATTCGAGTACCTTATACCATTATCGTGTTCATGCTTATGATAAAAAGGGTGTAGAGGTCATTTCAGATGATCAAACATTTATCATTAATCCTCAACCAACGCTAACGATTAAATCCTCATCGGTAGAATCCATCAATGACTCAAGTGTGTATGTTTATTTTGATTTGAATGAAAAAGCTCAAGCTCGCGTTGAATACGGTGAAACCACTAACTATGGTCACTTTACCAATAAAGAAACCAGTTTTAATTATGCTTCTCACCGTCAACAGATCAGTGATCTAAACGCTAATACTCTTTACCATTATAGGGTTCATGCTTATGATAAAAAGGGTGTTGAAGTTATTTCAGACGATAAGACCTTTAGAATTAATTCGCAATCAACGTTAGAAATTAAATCATCAGCGGTAGAAACCATTAATACGTCAAGTGTTTATATTTTCTTTAACTTAAATGAAAAGGCTCAAGCGCGTGTTGAATACGGTGAAACCACTAACTATGGTCGCTTTACAAATAAGGAAACAAGTTTTGATTATGATACTCACCGTCAACAAATCAGCCGTTTAAATGCCAACACTCTTTATCATTATCGAATTCATGCTTATGACAGAAAGGGGGTTGAGGTCATTTCTAATGACAAGACCTTTATTATTAAACAATCAGCGGGTTATGCATATCCTCCTGAAACTGTATTTCAGCTTCTTTCAACTAATAACGATGTCGCTCAACCTGAAACACGTGGATCATCGGTCATTGATCCAGAGTTTGGTACAACCATTACCCGAGTGACGGATGCGCGAATAGTTGATAAAAATGGTAGCTCATGTACGGGGTATACATACCCTAAGACACAGTCTTGGAATGCTGATATGTCGCTACTTAGAGTAAAATATAGACTTTATGATGCGGATACCTTAGAAGAATCCCCCATCACTAAAGGTCTTACTTGTTCTGAGGGCTACAATAAACTTGGTTCGCCTGGAGAGGCAATTCGTTGGTCTTATAAAAATCCTAACGTATTTTATTCGCTTAAGACTAACTCCATTTTTCAAAAAAATACAATTAATGGAAATAGCGTAAAACATGAAATTGTGAGAGATTTTTCAGAATACGGTTTTGAGAGAATGTTACTAGGTAGTAATGAAGGTAATATGAGTTATGACGACAAGCTTGTTATATTCACTGCAAGAAAACCTGAAAATGATCACGTTTTTGCTGTGCTGCTTAATACTGAAACAAAGGGAGTAAAAGTAAAAGAGCTGCCTAACACGACTTGGGGCACCGTTTTTGTAAAAAAATATCAACGTAATGATTATGATGAGCGCGCCCTTTATGACTGGATTACCATAAGCCCTAAAGGAGACCATATACTGGAAAATAAAACCGTTGATGGTGATTTATATATCGGGCAATATCTTGAAAATGCACCAGATAAAGGGATATTCATGTATGACTTGAACTTTGAAAACCCTCAAAGAATTTCTATGCAAGCTTCTCATGGTGATATTGGTATTGATGCTAACGGTGATCAGGTCTGGGTTCAGTTTGAATATGGCGGTGATCGTAGTGGTACATGGAGTTATAACCTTGATACGCTAGAGGATAGACTTGTGGGTAAAAAACTCTTCCCATACAAGGCTGGTCATATAAGTTGTCAAAATTATAACCGTCCAGGTTGGTGTTATTTAAGCACAACATCACCCCGTCGTAGAGAAGTTTATGCGTTGAAACTAGACGGTAGTGCTAAGGTTAATCGTTTTGCGCAAACACGATACAAGTACTCTTCATATGGTGGTGTAAGCCCTGATGGAAAAAGGGTTGTTTTCCAAAGTGACTGGAATCAAGGTGGTAAACTTGACACCTATCATGCTGCTCTTAAAACAAATACTGTTGATCTGAATACAAACGTTTTGTATGAAGATGCCGAAGATGGTAATACTAATAATTGGAGCGTCTACGATGAGACTCCTA
>DRMA01000084.1 GCA_011375245.1 Thiothrix sp.
CCAAGAATTTGTCAACGTTGTATTTTCGTTGTCCTGATGGGGTTTTGATAATTTCGATGCTTCCTTCATCGGCGTATTTTCTCAATGTATTGGCATGCAAACCTAATTGTTTACAGGCTACTCGACTTGTGACGTATTTAACCATGTCGATGAGAATAGCTTTATTGATGAACAAAAGCATAGCATTAAATAACAAACGGTAAGAAAACACTTACTATAGGTTAACCTCCACCAAGTTCTTCCAGTTTGTAAGGTGTTAATGAATGATTTAACAGCTTGTCTAATTTTCCTGAAAGCTGCTCATCGCACTTATGTCTATAAATAGGTAACGGGAGTAATGTTTCAAAAATAGGAATAGCCTGTCTTAATGAAACCCATACAGGTGATTTAAGCTCACTACTGACAAATATTCTTGGTAATTGGTTAAGGTGTTTTGGTTTGATTTTTGCTGTTTATAACGGATTCTGTTGGTACTGTAACTAACTGATATATGCGTTTAAAATGTATAAATACACAAATATGTAGTGTAAATTTCATGGCGGTGAACGGATAAATCACCTATTTTTAGTTATGCTAAATCATGAAAACTAACGTAAATTATTGATATAAATGGATTAATTTATGATAAGAGTCACCAACAGAATCCGTTATAAACAGGCTTATTCCTATCAAAAGACTCACCAAATAAATCATCTAGACTTAAAGCATTTTTTGAGAGGGTTTGAGGCAATATTTTATGACGTAAATACCCTCGTAAGATAATGCCATTTTGATGTCGCCTGAATAAGCTAGGATTTTCCAAAGAAATAAAAGGAACAGGGGCTTCATTCTGTAAGTATTTTTGAAATCCATTAAACATTGATTGATCATATTGACTACTTCTAGCAACTGTTACACAAAATGGAGCCGCTTGTGCCCGTCTACCAGCACGCCCTGTACGTTGCTGATAGCTTGAAGCACTCGGAGGAACATTAAGATTTACGACCGCTTCTAAGTCTCCCAAATCAACCCCCATTTCCATCGTGGTGGTGCAACTCAATACATTAACTTTTCCTTGAGCAAATTCTTGCTCTATTTTTTCTCGCAAATCTGTGGATAATGATGCTGTGTGTTCTCGTGCTCTTGCCGTTGTTGTTACACTATTTTGATAATTGAAAATATAGTGATTATTGGTTTCTTTATCACTGCGTTCTTTCGCCGATAACTTGTGTACTTCTCCAGTGCATCTAAAAGCAGTACAACGCTCATCAACGACATTATTTTGTAGTAACCCACAAGTCTCACATTGATAGAGTGGCAACTTAGTGCCATCCTCAAAACGAATAAGCTTGCCATCCAAGCCAAAACCAGCAGGCTTAGTACGAATCAATATTTTTAATCCTTTAATTGCTTCCCAAAATTTATTTAAGAATTCTATAGCCTCAGTTCTTTCCCACGCTAACTGTTGCTCCAAATACCATGTTCGTCGATTATGGCGCTTAGTATTGGATTGTGGTATCCATGCATGACTGATTTTTTTATTTAATTTTGAGGATTCAAATGATCGATGATTTGCATAAGGTTTTCCCCAAATAAAACCATTCGTCATATCTAAGTCATAGAGATTTCCTATTGCTTTTTCTCGCCGTATATTTTCAAGAAGAAAGGCAATTAATGGTTCTACTTGGTTTTGATGTTCTTCAAGTATTGATGGTCTAATTTCCTTTATTAGTCTTCTTATTTTTGCAGTATCATAACTAACATGGACTAAACCTAATGCTTCCAAAGAATTTCGTCGTCCACTTGGCGTACAAAACTCGGCAGCTATTTTTCCTAATAAAATGTCTCGCATTTTTGGATAACTATGACGAATCTCGCCACGGCTATCAAGCATCACAGGATGACCTAGTTTCCGCCAATACTTATAGATTTCTTCAGCTAATAACTCTAAATCCATTGCTTCATCAGCTTTTTTTAATACTTGAAAGATAGCTGTCCTTAACGCTAAATCTCCTGCCGTTCGTTCAAAATAGGGTGCAAAAAAAGCGGCATTTTGTCGATTATCTGAAAATGTCAGTAAATTTCTTCCATTTAAAGGTAAAGGCTCATAGCTATTTGTTCTACTTGGTAAATTATCAAGTACTTTTTGAACCACCACACTACCAAGTGCTTCGTTACCAGGATGCATATGAGTAACTATTTCAGCTTGCGCACCTCCAGGCGTTCCACCACACGCAGGGCATTTGCGTACATAACTTTTCTGCTCTTCTTTATCTTCAATAGTCTCAACACTGTACAGTGTAAGATCACCATCCGCTCGGATTAATCCTGTTGCTGCATCTATAACAGTTTTGTTGTACGTCTTTTCTTCTGATGTTTCTCTTTCATCCTCTTCATCAATAGTCAGTACGTCAGGGGGAAGCCCCAACCAATAAACATGTCTCTTTACTTTCCCTGTTACATATTGAGGACGACGGTTATATAAATAAGCACCTGATACAAAACCTTCGATATACGGCTGCCCACATTTACGACAAACTAACAAAGGGTAATACATCCCCGTTTTAGATTCTTGATAATTACGTAACAACTTTATATCTGCCCAACCTTCTGATGTATTGGCAGGAAGAACACAAGCGCCTTCGATGCTATTCGCTGCCATATGATAGCGAGCAGGTAATAAAGGAAAGCTGGATGCGTTCTTCCTAGCTAACATCCCAAGATGAACAACACCACTTAATGCAGAGCCCTTATAATTATTAAAGACTTTGTTA
>DRMA01000085.1 GCA_011375245.1 Thiothrix sp.
CAATGAAAGGGGCGCAGCAAAAAATATATACTGTAAATAATAATTTGAATGCTACCCATAATGTTTTGTGTGCAATAGTGGAGTCAGGGCTTGATATTCACTTGGTTCATTTGGGGACAATGGGGGTGTATGGGTATGGTACAGCGGGGATGAAAATTCCTGAAGGTTATTTGAATGTCCAGGTAGTGACTGAAAAAGGTGAGGTGATTGAACAGGAGATACTTTATCCAGCTAATCCAGGAAGTATTTACCATATGACCAAAACGCAAGATCAGCTATTTTTTGGGTTTTATAATCAAAATGATGGTGTGAAGGTTACTGATCTGCATCAGGGTATCGTTTGGGGAACTCAGACAGTGCAGACTCGACTTGATGAGCGATTAATAAATCGATTCGATTATGATGGTGATTATGGGACTGTTTTAAACCGTTTTCTTATGCAGGCTGTTATTAATTATCCTCTCACGGTTCATGGGACTGGGGGGCAAACACGTGCGTTTATTCATATACAAGATACGGTGCGTTGCATTCAAATTGCATTAGAAAATCCTCCTGCGGCTGGGGACAGGGTTAATATATTAAATCAAATGACAGAAACATATCGCGTAAGAGATTTAGCTAATTTGGTTTCAGAAATAACAGGCGTCCCAATAGAATATGTGAAAAATCCAAGAAATGAAGATGATGAAAATGAGTTGCATGTGAGTAATGACCGGTTTTTAGGTTTGGGTTTGGAGCCTATAACGCTTGATAATGGTCTGTTAGATGAGGTAAGTGATATAGCTAAAAAATATTCACACCGTTGCGATAAAAGTAAAATAAAATGCGTATCATATTGGAATGCTCGGAAGGATTGAGACCCTTATGCTATCAAAATTTAGAGTAATAGGGGTGTAGCTAAATGCAGGGTGTTATTTTGAAGAGTTGGTTAGAAAATCGCTTACTTGTAATTACATAATTCCTCTTAAACGAGGGGTGTCATGGGTTATTGATAATGAAAAATGTTATTGCGTCATAGTGCAATTTATTTGGTAGCCAGAGGTGTTCCAGGGTTATTGGGTTTGGTTGCGATTGTTATATTCACAAGGATGTTGTCTGCGAAGTCTTATGGTGAATATTCTCTGGTTGTGGCTGGTTCAGTCATTGTAAATTCTATTTGTTATCAATGGATCTCGGCTGCTTTAAATCGTTTTCTTCCGCAATATCAGAGTAATGAGAAGGAACTCCTAGCAGCTGTTTTTCATGTGTTCCTAATGGCTTCAGTCATTATTGGTTTTTGTGGAGTGCTGCTTCTTATTTATGTTTGGGGAAATGAGGGAATAAGATGGCTGGTCTTTTTAGGAGTTCTTTTAACCTGGGCGCACGCATGGTTTACTCTTAGTATAGAGTTGGCACGTTCAAGGTTATCACCTATCCGATATGGCGTTATTTCTGCTTGTAAATCGGTAGTTTTTTTAACCCTTAGCGTAATATTGATTTACAACGGATATAAGTCTTATGGAGCGATACTGGGTTTAACTATTGGATTGTTTGCTGCTGCTACGTGGGCAATGAGGGGAGAATGGGCAAGCATTCGAGGAATAATAGTTAATAAGGCATTGGTTAAAAATATGCTTGTTTATGGTGCTCCCTTGATAGCAAGTTTTGCTTTTACTACGACGGTTTCTACTAGTGATAAGATTATGTTGGCATGGTTTGTTGATGAGTCGGCTACAGGTTTATATACAGCAGGGCAAGGGCTTGTTCAGCAAAGCATTTCCATATTGATGATGTTGGTTCATTTAGCAGCATATCCATTGATTGTAAGGTCGTTAGAGAATGAAGGAGAAATAGCGGCGCGTACACAGCTCCGGAATAATGTGAATTTGCTTATTGGTGTTGGGGCGCCTGTAACCGTTATATGTTTTATGCTAGCTACAGAGGTTTCTCATATATTTTTAGGTGAAGGATATAGGGAATCTGCTTCTGAGTTAATTCCATGGTTTTCTCTTGCTGCGTTATTGGCAGGCCTTCGTGCATACCATTTTGATATTGCTTTTTATTTGGGGGAGCGCACTAAATTGCATGTTGTGGTTATGGGAGGAGTTGCTTCGATTAATTTAATCCTCAATTACATGCTTATTCCTATCTATGGCGTCATTGGCGCAGTGTATGCATCGGTTGTTGCACATGGTGTAGCTGTTGTCATGAGTGCTGTTCTGGGAGGCAGGGTATTTTGCATGCCGAATATACTGGGTGATGTTACTAGGTTACTGCTTTCGGCTTTAATTATGGCTGTGGCTTTGTATTTTATTCCGAATGATAGTTTTTATATGCTGGCTTTATCAACTGTAACAGGAGTTCTTGTTTATGGTGTCAGTGTATTTATTTTTAGTCCTTGTAATGTACGAAAAATATTGATGCAGAAATTTTATAGGCAACGCTTAATTTCAGCGTGCTCTAATTCCAAACGAGATCCAAGCTAAATGTGTTGTATGAAAGGTGATTTCTTTCAAAATAGGAGGGTTAATGAGTCAATGGATAGATAAAGTTGTAATCATGCTTATAGTTTCAGTTGCTTGGTCAGTTTTTTCTCTTTTTTTATTGGTGGGGGTGGAAGGTTCTCTTAGTTGGACGGCAATTGGTTTATTATTCATATATTTATATGCAAATATAATGCTGTGGAAAACGGTTTTTAGTGAGCGAGTTTTCCCGTTAGAGTTAATGTTTTGGCTGTTTCATACTA
>DRMA01000086.1 GCA_011375245.1 Thiothrix sp.
GCATGTTGCTGATCACCTTGCTTATCAATGAGTTTCAGTAAATGAAAACCTTGTTCATTATGAAATAAGGTCGATAATTGTCCTTTTTCTAGTGTATTGATGGTACGTAAAAAACTGGGTGAGAGTGTTGTTGCGCTAACCCAATTATTATGTGCTTGTGCATTAGGAAAGGATAATAAATCTTCACCTTGAATGATACGTTGACGTATCTTGTTAGCTTGTTGTTTTAGTGCTTTTAGTTCGGGAAGACGGCTATATTTTTTTTGTGGGAAGAGCAAATGTTGAAATTTATAGCTAATGTTTTTTGATAAAAGTCTGCTTTGATTGGTGATAAGATCATCAATCGCGAGCTTTTCGTTAATGGCATTGCTTTGTCGATAACCTTTTCGCAGTTGACTAACAACAATACGTTGGCGAATGCTTTCTCTAAAAGTCTTATAGTCTAAGCCTTCTCTTTTTACAGCACTACGAAACTGCTCTAAGGTCATATGGTTTTGTCTTGCGATGCGTTGCATCGTACTGTCAAGCATTGCGTCATCAATGACAATCCCCATCTTCTGTGCATATTGGGTTTGCAGTTTATCTAGAATTAATAAATCAAGTGCTTTTTTTAATAAAGCTTGTTGTGGAAGACGGGCATATTCTTGTTGGTTTCTTAATTGTTTGGCTTGAGTGTGTACTTCACTGAGCATAACCACATCATTATTTGCAACAGCGGCTATTTGATCCAGTTTGTTGGCAGCAAATCCTCTTGGAATAAGTAAAAGTAACATCATTGATACGATAAACAATGATAAAAAAACCGTAAAAAAATGTTCTCTCAATGAGGGGGTTAAGTGTAATAGTTTCTTATTGATCATAGCCATAGATTTGTTCCTCAAGAATATTGGTTGCACCTGTTCCGAGGCTTCCTAGCCCTTTTAGTTCGAATTCAATAAAAAATGCGTTGTCGTAACTGACATTGTCTGATGTGAGAAAGCGCCGACTCACAAAGCGTGTTTTCCAGCAGCAGCTACTGTACTCAATACCTGCTAGTATTTCTAAATTGCGTTTTTCTAGTAGATCATATTCAATGTTGCTGACCAAATTCCATTGTGCATTAATGGGAGCAGAAAATGAAAATGCTGTTTGTTCTAACTCACCATCAAGACGACGATAAGAGAGATTGGCGACACGTTTTCTAATATCTTTGTAGTGTATTCTTGCTTCTGTGGAGCTGGTGCTTTGAGTTTTTGGATCCCAAAACGTACTGGTTATAAAACGGGTATTGGTATTCAGCTTTCCAGCGAGCTCAAAGGCAAGTTCTGAACTACCATTAGTTGCTATTGAGGTGTTGGGCAAGGTTACTTTTCGGTCACTAAAGTAAAATATTTGCCCTATACTGATAGCCGCTTCTTCTTCTCCTGTTTGGATGTTAATTAAACGTGATGTCAGTGCTGCTGTTAGCTGATTGGCATCTCCAATACGATCTTTACCCGTAAAACGGTTTTGTGAAAATAAGCGCGTTGAGGTACTAAAACTATTGGTTGCAGAGTCAAAGATGGGGATGTCGCTTTGATCCTCAAAGGGGGTATAGGTGTAAAATAAACGCGGTTCAAGCGTATGAATGCGTTTGCCGTGACTGGTTTCACGATCAAGAAAAATGCCTGTATCCAGACTAACGGTTGGCAATGTTCGAGAGGGGCTATCATCAGTCGATAAGGTGTTATCTTTTAGTGAATATTGAGTATGTTGAGTGCGGAAGGCAGGTTCTATATACCATGATGCATTTCCATAACGTTTGGAGACATTAGCATTGATATCAAAACGAACACCTGTGATGTCATTATCTTTGTCAAATTGAACCAGTTCTGTTTCTAAGGTGTAGTTTAGTTGTCCTTTTCTTTTTGTCGGCGCATAGGTGAACTTTATTTCAGGTAGACGAGAGTAGGGTGCATTGCCACTGTCTAAAATTTGAAAGTCTTGGAGTGATGTATTGAGTATCCAGTTTTTACCTATTGTGGTTAAGTCAATGCGACGTTCTAAAGCAGGGATGCTAGAAGTAATGAGTGAGTCACCAAAATCATCAAAATATTCATCATCAGAGACATCGGTCGCGTTAATGGAGAGTGATGTTGAGCTTGAAAATTGCGTTTTATGCTTGATGCTGAGCAAGCTACGATCTTCACTCTCTTTTTCTTTATCGTTGGGTAAATAATCGAATTCCCATTTGCCACTGTTATTTTCGGTTAGATAACGAAATTCGGTGCCTAGTTTTGTGCCACGTTGAGTCAGTAATGTCGGTGTCAAGGTTGCATCATAATTAGGTGCAAGATTAATATAATAAGGCAAGCTTATTTGCGTTCCTGATTGCTCGTTTAAGCGAAGAGAGGGGGAGAGAAAACCACTGAGTCGTTGGTCTTTGAGCGGAAAGCGAAAAGAGGGGGTGTAAAATATGGGAATGTCGCCTGCTTTAAAAGTGACTCCTTTTGCGTTGCCCATGGCTTGCTCATGGTCAAGCTCAATACTAGAGGCGGCAATATGCCAACTGCGTTGTTCAACAGGACAGGTTGAAAAAGTAGCATTTTCTAGTAGTGCTCTGTTTTTTCCTTGTAAAGTCACTAAGGTACTCTTACCACTTCCAAGTCCTTGTTGTAAATTGTATTCAACAGCATGCACTTTGCCAGTTTGTTGTTTGATATTGTAGTCAATTTTACGGCTTTTTAGACGTAAATTATTGGTACTTAGGATGATATTGCCATTGGCTTTAAGTTGGTCATTTACCCCATCATAGCTGGCTTGGTCTGCTTGGATATGTTGTGTATTGTGGTGAATATCAACTCTTCCCTCTAGTGTTGAAATACCTTCGCGTTTAATCGTGCCATTATCAGCCTCAAGGTAGATAGCATCAGTGACAAAATCAGCTGGGGATTGTGTATCCTGCTTACCTGCTTGTGGAATTGGACAACTTCTCCATTGTGTTGGGGTTTCTGTAGCATAGGAAATATTTATAAGTAAAATAGCAAAAGCTATGCATTTTATAACAATTTTGTTCACAGGGGGATAAGGCTCGTCCAGTCATAGAGAGTATGTATTATGTCATGAAACTAGGCAGTTGTGCGATAAGCGAAATAGGTTGTGGTGAAAATGAATCACACTATGAATATATACTGGGTTATCTTAGTCATCAATATGATAATCCTTAGTATTGATAGGGGTTGACCCTTATTTTTTTTGGAAAATGTACTATACTCCTTTTCTGTGGGATTTTTGCTACAGTTTATGTTAGAAAAAAACCCTTGGAAGAAGCTTTGTAAATGTTGCTTATTTTTTGATTAAAAAACTTATTGAGTCTATTTGAGGTGAATTTATGTCTATGGCTGTTTTGAAAGCAAATGAAACGGTTGAATTAGTACGAACAGCAAGCTTACACCCCATTTCTCTTCCAGATTGGGAGATTTGTGCGCTTATTAATCAAAATAGCAATGCTGTGTTGTATCTAGCAACTAACCAAGCAGGCGAAAAAGCAGTTATTAAGCGCCTTGGTTTATGTACTAAACATTTATCACCCCATCATGCCCAAACATTTAGTACTGCTGTTGATACAAAGCGTTCAATGAGTGCTGCGGGTATGGTTGATATTTTTCAAGCAGGGGTGGCAGATGATCATCTTTATTTACTGATGGAATATCTAGAAGGTGGAACATTAGCGAGTAGGTTGGCGAATTACGAATGTTATTCATTGCAGCAGCGTTTGGATTGGTTTGGGGATATTGTCATTGCTCTTGGTACAATGCATGACTTAGGGCTAGTACACTATGATTTAAAGCCCTCAAATATTATGTTTCGTGATGAGGATGAGTTGGTTTTAGTCGATTGTGGTATTGAAAACGAATGGCTTGTTCAGGCAGGTTATCAGGATGAAGGGGATGTTTATTGCAGTCCTTTTTATGTTAGCCCTGAATGTGCAATGGGTGATGAGTATGATGAGCAAGCTGAAATTTATAGCTTGGGGATTATTTTCTATGAGCTAATGACTGGTAGAAAGCCTTATGAAGCAAGTTCAATCATTGGACTAATAAAAACGCATGCATTAGCACCGATTCCTAGATTGCCAAAAGAGTCTCACTGTTATCAAACTGTATTAAATAAAATGTTAGCTAAACACCCAGAAGATAGATACACATCACTGGATACTTTACTGGATGATCTTTATTTTACTGAAACTGATTGATGGTATTTTTAGTTATTCCAATGGAATTGTTTTTGCAATCGTATCAATCAAGGTCAACTACTTGTTTATGATAAAACACTTTAAGCCATGACTTGCTTGCTTCCTCTGTTTATTATGTGTGAATTACAGAAAAGATAAATGGATTTAGATAATGAAAATTTCCTCCAGTAAAGTAGTAGTACAAAACCCACGTATTGAGGATAAGACAACCATTTCATTGGAACAACTTATGGCATTACGCTTATCGCGTCGTGAGGTATTAAAAGGTAGTTTGAGTTTGGCAATGCTTGGCTTATTAGGTACAACAACAGCAACAGCTGGTTCACGTGATTCATTATTATCATCATTTACGTTCAAACCCATTTCTATTGCAGATGGTAATGATACTGTTATACCCCCTGAGGGGTATACCGCACAAGTATTTTTTGCATGGGGTGATCCTATTTCAGATGGTAGCGAATATAAGGGAGAGGCGAGTGATAGTGCAAAGGCGCAAGCTTATCAAGCAGGAATGCATCATGATGGGATGAAGTTTTTTCCACTACCTGCTACAGCAAAAAATGCCGAGCATGGTTTGCTAGTGATGAATCATGAATATATTACTCCTTCAGTGTTACATGATGAAGAGGGCTGGTTGTCTCGGTTTAGTGCTTATTCTGAAGAAAAGGCAGAAAAAGAATTGTTGGCACATGGGGTCTCAGTGATTGAAGTTAAAAAAAATAAGCACAACTGGGAAATAGTGCGTCCTTCTACATTAGCACGGCGAATTACTACACTTACACCAATGCATGTTAGTGGTGCAGCAACAGGTTCGCGCTTGTTAAAAACCAATGCTGATCCAACAGGAAAAGCGATTTTTGGTACCAATAATAACTGTTCTTCAGGCATAACCCCGTGGGGAACCTATTTAACCTGTGAAGAAAATATCCAACATATGTTTGCAGGAAATATTGAGGATACGGCAGATAATAAAGAAATAATTGCCTTACATAAACGCTATGGTATTCGACGCACGAAGTACAACTATGGTTGGGATAAATACCATGCACGTTTTGATTTAAGCAAAGAACCAAATGAGCCAAACCGTTTTGGCTGGATTGTGGAAATTGACCCTTATGACCCAAACAGTGTGCCAATAAAACGCACTGCAATGGGACGGTTTAAACACGAGAATTGTGCCTGTTTAGTGGCAGATAATCGGCGTACAGCTTTTTACTCAGGTGATGATAGCGTCTTTGAATATATCTACAAATTTGTGCCTAACAAAGCCTACGATGCGATTAATAAGAGCAATAATACGACATTGCTGGATGAAGGTACGCTTTATGTCGCGCGTTTTAATGAAGATGGCACAGGCAACTGGTTACCATTGGTGCATGGCAAAGCAGGTTTAACCGCAGAAAATGGCTTTGCAGATCAGGCTGAAGTCTTGATAAAAACCCGTTTAGCGGCTGATAAATTGAGTGCAACGCCAATGGATCGTCCTGAGTGGATTGATGTTCATCCTACGACGCATAAAGTTTATTGTTGTTTGACCAATAATAGTAAGCGCAGTGAACAAGAAACAAATAAAGCCAACCCACGTGCTAATAATTCACATGGGCACATTATTAGTTGGTCGGAAACCAATAACGATCCTTTAGCAACCACGTTCACATGGGATATTTTCTTGTTGGCGGGGAATCCTGCAAGTACGAATAAGCATCAGCAAGGCACGATAAAAGGTGATATTTTTTCATCACCTGATGGTTTGTATATTGATCCACGGGGTGCGATTTGGATTCAAACGGATATCAGTGGGAGTAAATTGAATAAGGGCGATTATGCTGCTTTTGGCAATAATCAAATGTTGGTTGCTGACCCTGAAACACGTGAGGTTAAACGCTTTTTAACAGGGCCTGTAGGCTGTGAAGTATCAGGGGTGACTTTATCGCCTGATATGAAAGCCATGTGGGTTAATATGCAGCACCCAAAAGGACATTGGCCTAAAGGCGGTAAACATAGACCACGTTCAGCAACGGTACTGATTACCAAGGATGATGGAGGAAAAATAGGCACATGATCGAATAATCAGCTACACCATTAGCGAACATGATAAGATTCTATTATTGCAGGTAATATACTGTCCTTCTTCTCTTGATCCCCAAGGAGATGTGTTATGCAACAGGGTTTAGCACTGAATGATCCAACACTTTTTTTAAATCGTGAACTAACATGGTTAAATTTCAATAAGCGTGTTTTGTCGATGGCGGCAGATGATGCTGTACCATTGCTAGAAAGAGTTAAGTTTCTTGCTATTGTTTCAGCAAATCTTGATGAGTTCTATATGAAACGCATTGGTGGTCTGAAACAACTGGTTGGTGCTGGGGTGACGGAGTTATCGGTTGATGGACGAAGCCCGCAGCAACAAATTGATGCGTGTCATGAGCAAGTCAATAACATTGAAACAGAAAAAGATCGGCTTTGGTTAGTCTTAAAAGAAAATTTGTTGCAACAGAAAATATTTATTCTAGGTTACAAGGATCTTTCAACAGAAAATAAGAACGATTTACGCGATTATTTTTTGTGTAATATCTATCCTTTATTGACCCCTCAAGCGGTTGATCCTGCACATCCATTCCCGTTTATTTCAAATCTATCGCTTAATTTATTGGTGACTTTGCATTATGCCAATGAAACAGGAAAAAAATTATCGCGGGTTAAAGTGCCTATAGGGCAAGGGGTGCAGCGTTTTATCCGTATTGGTGAACAGAACTGTTTTGTTTTAGTAGAAGAAGTAATTCAGCATAATTTCGATACCGTATTTCCTAGCATGACCATTGATTCTTGTGAGGTATTTCATGTTATTCGTAATGCGAATACTGAGCGTGATGAGGAAACAGCGAATGATTTACTCGTCATGATTGAAGAAGAGCTACGTGATCGACATTTTGCTCCCATCGTACGAATTTCAATTGATGAGTCGGTTGATGCAACACGTTTAGGCATGTTGTCTGCTGAGTTGGGGCTTGATGAAACGCAAGATGTTAGTATGCGGCGGCAAATGCATGCCATGTCTGATTTAATGGAAATTGCCTCATTGCCGATTGAAAACTTACACGATAAGCCGTATTTACCTGTTGATCACCCCAAACTGTATCGAACGGCTAATATTTTTCATACGATTCGTGAGCATGGGCATATTTTATTACAGCATCCGTATTACTCTTTTAGTAGTTCAGTTGAGTTATTTTTGCAGCAGGCAAGTCTTGATCCTAAAGTACGTGCGATCAAAATGACGGTGTATCGTACGTCTAGTGATACTAAAGTGATTGATCATTTGGTTAATGCTGCTCATCATGGCAAACAGGTTGCGGTGGTGGTTGAATTAAAAGCACGTTTTGATGAAGCAGCCAATATTGGCTGGGCAAGTCGCATGGAAGAGGCGGGGATTCATGTTACCTATGGCATTGTTGGGCTAAAAACGCATACCAAGACTATTTTAGTAGTGCGTCAAGATTATAATGGCTTACAGCGTTATTCACATATTGGCACAGGTAACTATCATGCGGGGACAGCGCGTTTTTATAGTGATCTTGGTTTATTGACTAATGATGGTGTTATTAGTGCTGATCTTACTGAGTTATTTAATTATTTAACCACAGGTTATAAACCACGTCGAAATTATCAGAAGCTATTACCTGCGCCTAAGTTACTCAAAGAAGCCTTCCTCAGTAAAATTAAACGTGAAATTACCCACCAAGTCGCAGGAGAAAAAGGCTTAGTGCAAATTAAAGCCAATGCGCTGGAAGATGTTGATATGGTCAAGGCGTTGTATAAAGCGTCACAAAACGGGGTGAAAATTGATTTAATCATTCGTGATACGTGTCGTTTACGCCCTCGTATTAAAGGTCTATCAGACAATATACGGGTCATTAGTATTGTTGGGCGTTTTTTGGAGCATAGTCGTATTTATTATTTTCGTAATGCAGGCGATGAAGAGTATTACATTGGTTCGGCTGATCCGATGAAGCGTAATTTAGAAAGTCGTGTTGAAGTTGTTACACCTATCGAACCAAAAGCGTTGAAAAAGAAACTGCGTAAGCTGCTTGATACGGAGTTATCTAATCGCCATTCAGTATGGGAAATGCAGTCAGATGGTGAATATAGTAAATTGCAGCCTGATGATACGCATGAAACAGGCACGCAGGAACAGTTTATGGAGCAGGCTGTTAGTACTTATAAAAAGGTTGCGCGATTGAAGTTTCGTAAACCTGTGCAGATGGGGCGTTCAAAATAATAGGTCTATGATACTCATCATACTGGATCTTCTTTCAGTTGATCTCCTTGTAATGCTAATAAAGCCGAGCCATAAGCGGCCTCCGTATAACGCGCAGTGATAACAGGTAATCCAAGTCCTTGTTGACGTAATTGTAACCACGGCTGATTATAACTACCGCCACCGACACTGATAACATGTGTTATAGCAGGAGCGCCCAATTGTTGCAGACGTTGGTAACCTAGTTGTTCCACAGCCGATAGACTTTCTAACAGGGCTTGGAAAAACACTACATCGCTTTTAGGACGTGGTGATAGTTTAGGCTGTTTATGTGGATCGTTAATAGGAAACCGTTCACCAATACTGGTTAATGGATAGTAATGCAGTCCTGTTGGTTGCTGGATGGATATTTGAGCGGATAAGGCGTGCATTGTTTGTGCATCGAAGAACTGCCGTAATATTTGTCCACCACAATTTGATGCTCCTCCTACTAACCATCGCCCTTGATAGGGTTGGCTATATACACCATAGTTCAGATCGGTAATAGGACGATCTGCTAATATTTTCAGTACCAAAGTACTACCTAAGGACGTTACCGCATTTCCTATTGTATCAATACCTGTTGCCATCACGGCTGCAATGCTATCGGTTGTTCCCGCAACGAGTTGTAATTCAGTGGGCAAGCCTAGTGCAATGGCTTGTGAACGCTCAATATGTGCTACAACATTGCCTGTTGTTACAACGTTTGGCAACATGGTTTGTGTAATGCCATAATCGGCAATCCATGCTGGCCATTGTTGATTAAGGCTATCGTAGCCTAGCTTAAAACAATTATTTTCGTCACTGAGTGTAAATTGTCCTGTGAGTTTGCCTTTAATGTAGTCAGCTTGGGTGACAATGCGCATAGTTTGGGGATTGAGATTGTCAACGGATTCAAGTAAACGTAATACACGGACAAAAGTATCACTAAGCTCAGAAAGTGTTTGCCCATGCCATTGAAATTTAGTGTCATGATTATTGTATAGCAGTGGTTTTGTATAGGGTTCGCCGTTGCTATCTGTGAGTAATAGACTGCCTGATGTGCCATCAATAGCAAGATAACGAAGCTGTTTTTTGATGATTTCAGGCAGCGCTTTTAGTAGAGAACCACTATGATGCCACCACAGAGTAGCCGTTTGCTGTTGTGGTGCGGAGTAATCAATACGTGATTGATTAATAACGTTTTTATCAGCATCAATAACACATAGGCGTATGCCTGATGTGCCTAAGTCGAGGCCTGCGTATAAGTTATTTTTTTGCATAATAAGGATTTCGTTCACTTTCGCAAATGGCATTATATCATGTGTTGAATGATTGAAATTTCACCTCTAAAGTAGTCAAAAAGGTAGAAAAATGACGCAAAAAAATGATTTAATAGGACAGCAATGGAAATGCGCTATTTTTTTAATTTTATTGGTAACACCAATAACAACGGGTAGCTTTATGGTAGCTAAAAAACGCTCAATTTCCCTTGGTCCTCGTCCTTATTATCTGGTTGATCAGATGGAGGACAGTGCTTTAAAAAAAGAACTTCAAGCCTGTGCAGATATGACGTTTAGTCGTACTGACTTTTGCATTGGTCATCGTGGTGCACCATTGCAGTTTCCTGAGCATACTAAAGAATCCTATGAGGCAGCAGCACGCATGGGGGCTGGTATACTTGAGTGTGATGTAACGTTTACCAAGGATAAGCAGTTAGTTTGTCGGCATTCGCAATGTGATTTACAGACCACAACCAATATTCTTGCTATCCCTGGCTTAGCAGCACGTTGTGCAGAACCTTTCCAACCTGCCAAGTTTGATCCTAAAACAGGTAAGTTGCTTAAAGCAGCAACTGCAAAATGTTGTACTAGTGATATTACATTGGCAGAATTTAAAACTTTACGGGGTAAAATGGATGGAGCGAATAAACGTGCGAAAACGGTTGGTAGCTATTTGAAAGGCACAGCACGTTGGCGTACGGATTTGTATGCGAGTACAGGAACGGTGATGACACATGTGGAAAGTATTGCGTTATTTAAAAAACTAGGCGTGAAAATGACCCCTGAGTTAAAGACACCCTGTGTACCCATGCCGTATAACGGTTATACACAACAAGATTTTGCACAACAATTGATTGATGATTACAAGATGGCAGGTGTTCCAGCAAGTGATGTATTCGTGCAATCAGCCAATCTTGCAGATATTTTTTACTGGCTAAAACACGAGCCTGATTTTGGGCAGCAAGCGATTTATTTGGATGATAACGTGTATCGCGATAGTCCAAAGAAAAGGCTCGATAAAGCGGCTTATGCCAAGCAAATAGCTGCATTGCCACATTTAGCTGCTAAAGGTTTACGTTATATTGCACCACCAATATGGGTGTTATTAGAACTTGATGCTAACGATAAAATCGTACCTTCGGACTATGCTAAGGCAGCAAAGGCGGCAGGATTAAATATTATTACATGGTCATTGGAGCGCTCAGGGTCATTACGGCAAGGTGGTGGCTGGTATTACCAAACGATTAGTGATGTCATTGAGCGTGAAGGCGATGTCATGACGGTATTGGATGTTTTGGCGCAACAAGTGGGCATTAAAGCGATTTTTTCTGATTGGCCTGCGACCGTGACGTATTATGCGAATTGTAAGGGGATCTAATTAAAATGAGTTGAATTTTAATTTTTTTGTGTTTTCAGCCTTTCGGGAATGCTATGAGTAATATTATAACTAAAGGGTGTCCACCAACTGATACTCACCCCTGATTGGCGTAATACACGACCCACCCATGTATTACATGTCGTAAAGATATTGTATACGCCAGAAGCATAATAAAAACGGTCATGTACGTCATAACCAAGGAAAGCTAACTGTGGCGTAGCGGGTTGAAACGTTTTTAAAATATGCTGTTCTATTGCTTGGCTTGTTGTTGCATTGATATGCAATACCACGGTTTCATCAAGTGGATAA
>DRMA01000087.1 GCA_011375245.1 Thiothrix sp.
TAATATTGGCTATATTGTTCCTACTCCTACGGTGAAGCATTTTTTCAAAGATATGGATGATGGAACATACCATGGTTTTCCTGACATAGGTATTGCAATACAAGATATGGAAAACCCAGCAGCACGCAAAAAATTCAATTTGAGTGAGGGGCAAACAGGAGTGCTTGCTTATAAGGTTTTGTTTAATTCACCTGCAAAAGACATTATAAAGTCTGGAGATATACTAACAAAAATAGATGGACATCAAATTGCTAACGATGGCACTGTTGAATTTCGCCCAAAAGAATATACTTCTTTTGGTTATTATATAGATGATCATCAAATCAACGATAAAATTAGTTTTAGCATTATTAGGGACTCTAAAGAAATAGAAGTTTCCTTTCAATTGACAACAACAAGCAAAGATTTTTGGTTGGTACAACGTGAACAATATGATGTATTTCCACGCTACTTTATTTTTGGTGGCTTTGTTTTCACGCCAGTAACAAAAAACTATGTAAATGCGGGGATGTCATTCTTTAGTGGTTCTGGAGAATTAGGTAAGCTAATGACTGAGTGGCCATCAAAAGAAAGACGTGAAGCTGTTATTATCTCTCAAGTGCTTGCTTCTGATACTAATAAAGGCTATCACGCAATTTATGATAGAGTTATTGAAAAGGTTGATGGACAATTCTTTCAAGATTTTGATGCTTTTTACAAACTGATTCATGAATCAACCAATGATTATATTACATTGGAAGATAAGGATGGTTATAAAGTTATTGTTGATAGAAAACTTTCATTAGCAGAGAATGATACCATTTTGGAGCGCTATCATATTGATAGCGCTCAATCAAGAGATCTGCAAACGACCATTGCAAAAACTGAAAAGAAAAAAACTACAAAAAAAGAAGGTGCGACTAAGAAAACAGAAAGTGAAGGTGAAAAAAATACACATGCTCAACATTCTACACACACAAGTAGACCAAAAGTATACTTACAATAAGATTTAACGAAATTTGCACGGAAGCTCCTCCTCTTTGGGGGAGGATAGTGCATCGCGCTCGTAGAGCGATTTTTTTAGGCTAACTGGCTACCACGTCGGTAAGAACGTCGTGTGTCCATTTTTCCCTTAATAACTGAGGTTAATCACCTATTTTGTTCGAAGACGTATCTCGAATCTTGCGACCAGAGGCGGGTAATTGACCCTCATCTGTATTTTTCTCTGATGAAGGTAAACAACCATTACTATAGCGTTGTGCTACTTCATTAGGGCAGGCATCACAAGCATCACCTACTTGATCACCATCTTTATCATCTTGTTTTGGGTCAGCAATAGAAGGACAAAGGTCATCATAGTTATTAATACCATCCCCATCAGAGTCCGTCATTCTTGCATCAGTGATGTGTTGATTATAATAATCAGTCTCTATGGGGTATTCAGGTTTGGATGAGCTGTCTATTTTTTTACCCTTGTTGTGAGAAAACTCAGGTTCATTTTCATTACCATTAAGATCAAGACAAGGCATATTAGCCGACTGTTCAGCCATTAAGCGTGCCTGTTTATTTTGTTTTCCCTTGGATAACGGTCGAATTTTACCAACAACACAGATCTCATCAACTGTTACTTTACTAACCATTAGGTAGGAAATAATTTTGTCTGTATTCTTTTCTTGTTCGGAGACATTTAAACGTACAATCATGCCAGCGAGCTTATCTGGCTGTCCTTTATTATGCCGCCATTCAATAGTAGTACCTAGTTTGCTAAAACCCAGTGGTAAGAAATTTAGTGGATATTCTTCTCCATCTCTCTTCAGAGTAATCGTTTGACGTGCATCTTCTTCAATCACTTTAACATTTATTGTGCCAAAGCCTTTACAGTATTGTGATGCATATTCAAGCACAGGATTACTATCTTGCAAGGTACAGTCTTTGGCTGCAATAGATGTATAACTGCTTTCAAAAGCACTTGTATTCTCTGCATAACAGAAGATAGGTAATAGAGTGCTTGCGATAAAAACATAAGATTTTTTGTCAAACATAAACATAGTGTTATTCCTAGCCATTTGATTATTTATAATAAAGGGATTTTCTCTTATAAGTAAAGGTACTACCTGTTATAAACAAACAATTAACTGATAAGCTCTGAACGGGATAAGGAGATGCTTAGTGCTAATTATTATTTCCCCGATAGAGAATCACTTAAGATGTACTTAGTAAGAGACTAAGCTACAATTGCCCTCTTTACTCATTTATCACATTCATTATGATCACATTATACCAATTTAATGCTTGTCCTTTTTGCTGGAAAGTAAAAGCTCTACTTAATTATGCAAAACAGCCTTATGAAACGGTTGAGGTTTCTCCTTTTGGTATGAAAGAAATCGACTTTATAGAACATAAAAAAGTACCTGTGCTGCGTGATGGTGAAGAGATTATTGTTGAATCAGCCAATATTGTTAAACATGTTAACGATACATACAGTCAATTACCCATGCAGCATGATGCTGAACAATGGCTAAAGTGGGTTGATGATGAATTAGTACACTACTTACCACCGCTTATTCATCCTACAATCAAAGTATCATATGCCAATTTTTCGCATATTCTTGACACAACAGATATGGGATGGCTAAAAGCAGCTTTTACGCGTATTGCAGGCTCATTAGTTATGCCAAAAGTGGCGCGTAAGATGCAAGCAAAATATAATATTGAACACCCTGAAAAAGAATTTAAACAAGCCATTGATAAATGGGTTATCGAAGGCTTACAAGGCAAGCCTTTTTTTGGTGGAGAGCAGGCAGATTTTGTTGATTGCAGTGTTTTTGGTGTATTGCGTTCAAGTCATCAACTGGGTATCACTGAGCTTGCTAGTAAGCATAATGTAGCATTCGCTAAATGGTATGCACAATGTCAACCTTTAATGAGCAATAAATTTAATAAGTGAATGTCTCTATTAGTCATCTATTTATAACAACGAAATGGTATAAAAACACTAATAATGATA
>DRMA01000088.1 GCA_011375245.1 Thiothrix sp.
GTAAGACATGCTCATACAGGTGCAACGATCAATGATGCTCTCAATTCTCAATCGATAGAAAGCACTTAGCGATTTATCTTTTGGAAGCTCGCCGCCTTTAGGGGCGAGTAGTTCACTTTTGCATGGTCTTTATACATTAAAAGAGAAGATTTTTGTATATTCTAAATCACAAGATAGATTGAGCAATAAAATTAAGGTCATTAAGAGAGGTTATTATGGAATACTTAATGCTTCTCGTTAAAGAAAGACAGTTGTGAAATCCTAGCCGAATTATGCAAAGAAAATATTCTTACGTTTTTGTCAGATTGTAGAAAAACAAAGCACTCCTCTTTGAGTAAGTGCTTTATTTTTACTTGCACATATTTACTGATGCTTACTGGTTAAGTGCATTTTCTGCCAACGCTCTTTCTGCCGTTGCACTTGTACGCGCACGGGCAATAATCGCATTTGCTTCTGCTTGACTCACTTCAACCGTATTGGTTATTAGGTCAGCAACTTCTGCAAGCGGGATAAGTGTATTAAGTGGGGCTTGATCAGCACCATTTGCTCCTTGACGATTAGTATTAAGTGGAGTTCGTGTTGTAGTAACCACATTAGGTGTTTGGGTGATATTATTCGATGCAACAAACACATTGTCCTGTATATTTTCTACACCTGTATTACGTTTGATGATATCTGCTAACGTCACATTGTTCAAATCATGTAGTTCCTTGCCTGAAAATCTATTTTCATACCAAAAACGGTCACCATCACGTGTGCGCTCAAACTGCTCTTTCAAGATATTGGTAAACGTTGTGCCAAATAAACTATCACCTTCGGGGCTTTCTGTTAGACCGCCGACCCATAAATCAACATCATCAGGGCTGTCATAAATGGTGCTAAGGCGTTGTCCTGCTTCACCAAAATCAGCAAAGCTTTTTAATGGCTTAGCACCCAATGCAATACGTGCATCGTTATAACTTGGTAAACCATGATCACGTCCACGTTGAATATTCAATGCGGCAAGGTCGAAACTGCCTTCGCCTGAAGGATCAAACAAGAAGTTTCTAATATCATCAACCAGTTTGGTATCCACTGCTTGTGCGGTTTGTGCCGCAAAGCCACGTAAAATCGGATCAACACCCGCTTCTTCTACTTTCGTTGGTTGGAAAAAAGCATTGCGCAATTTTAAATTACCCTCAGGGATTTCTTCACCTTGCTCATTCAGGCGTAAAATATTAGGTGATATCATTGTATGCCCAAAACGATAAGCCGCTGTAGAAAAGGCATTACTAATTTGTGGCGACACATTAGGGTTATAACCTTGATATTTACTTAAGCCTTCACCGCCTAACATCTGCGGTAGAAACTCATTCGCGGTAATCGCTTGCATTTCACCAACGACTTGCTTACGTGCTTCTTGGAAGAGTTTATTATCATCCCAGTCTGGGTTTTCTGTTGCCAATTGATTGGCAATCGAATTATGCTCACGCACCCAGATCGTATGCATTGAGGTTAAACCGACGTTTTCATTGACACGAATATCACCCGATAAGAAAAACTGTGGATTTTTACTATCCTTTGGTAAACGATTGTTTTGATCAACAATGAGCTTACCACCTTCAAAGGAGCGAATTTCGTTTTGCACCGCTTGTGAGGTACCATAAATATTAGAGCCATCAATCACAGCGGTGATACGGTTCGTTTGTGAACGCTCTCCCGTATTTGGATCAACAATGGCAACAGAGCGGTTAAATGGGATTTTACTGCCAGGGACAAAATCAGGGTCATTGGCGGGTACAGTAATAGAAGCAGGTTCACTTTTATTGGTGGGAGTTAGATCAATATCATGATCAAGAAATTGTCCCCATAACCAGAACATATCACTCAGACCTTTACTATTTTGTGTGGATTCCGTTGCAGGCTGATCAAAAACAGCATTACTAATCTCACGTGCATTAGGTAGGTTGGCATGTTTTACTCCGCCAATAGCGCGATCATTATCTTTGGGTAAAAAGTTGCGTAAAGGACTATCTACCTTGCCAATATCAGGGTGTTGTAAATTATTAGAACGACCATCAATGGTATGGTATTGCTGATCCTCTCCACCTATATGGCTGTTTTTTAAATCTGATAAGGTAATCTGCTGATCCTTAAAGGTAAAAGTTTCAACATCAGTTACTTTATTGACGTTACCTGTTTGCTTGTTTTTAAAGATAAAGGTTTCATTACGTACAAGAATACTGTAATCAGCCCGCTTGCCTGAAAAGCGTACTTCGTCCTCGCCTTGTCCACCTTTGATGATATTTTTTCCTCTGTTATCGACAAAGATATCATTACCTTTGCCACCATAGAGATGGTCAGCGCCTTTTCCACCATGCAGCGTATCATTACCACGTCCTCCAATGAGAGTGTCTCTGCCCTTACCACCATGAAGCGTATCATTACCGCGTCCGCCAATGAGCTTGTCTCTACCCTCATTACCAAACAAATGATCATCACCAGCTCGCCCACGAATACGGTCGTTGCCTTTTAGACCACTAATATGATCATCACGTAACGTACCAACAAGGCGATCAGGACGAGGTGTTCCTTTAATCGTTTGTCCTTGTTTATCTGGTTTTGGATCAGGATTCGTTTTCGGATAACTAATAGATTCTTCGGGTGGTTTTTGTTTACCTTGCAGTTGTGATAATAAACGCTCCAACAAGGCTATAAGACTTGATAAACTCTTTTTATCAAAATGTTTAAAATCGAATAACTGACTGCTAGGGTTAGTATTCGTTGTATTACTATTGGTTGCTTGTGGTTTATATTGCTCAGATTTTTTATGGCTATCTGCTTGATACTTATAAGTATTATTAATAATCAATCTCATGACTTGTCCTTAAGTGTTAAGAGTTATATTTTGTAGCTTGCCCCTCAATAAACGTAAGAAAGTAGCAAGTGACATGATTAAACTACTCTCAATTATGACTAAAAAATATAGGTTTAGCTCCCAAGCTTAGCTAAATACAGATGAATGGAGTGGGGGATTTTTTTGGCTGGGGTTGCTTGACCGTTGTGAGAGCAATTAACAGTTACAAATTCTCAAGATTCGTACATTTCACACAATAAACCGTTCCCAGCCGTGTATGGTAACGCACGGTATCCCCCACCTCTATTTCACTCTCGCAGCTATCACATAAGGTTGAGAACTCCATCACTAAAGACTCAAAACCTTCATAAGCAACTTCTTCACCAAACAGTACTTTGCTAATCGGTTTTTCTTTGATGATCTCATTGCGGTAGTTTTCTTCGTAGGCTAACCAACGACTGACTAAATGCGGTGCTAAACCATGTTGTTGTAAAGCCTTGCTCATTAACTGTTGACGATGCTCAAAAATATCGTCTGAAATAACCATCCAATGGTGTGAGTTTCTAGGACGCTCACCAAAGAAGACTTTTTTGCCAGTAAACATTTGATAATGAAAACTGTATACCTTTTCAATGACACGTTGTTGAGTAACATTGGCAAAATAGGGGGATAAAATGTCGTCGGCGAACACCCATGTATAGAAGGTGGTTAAGATTTTCATCATTAATTTTCCCTCGTCCAGTGCAGCCCACATTTCAGCATCAGGTGGAGGAAAATCACGTTGTTTTTGTGGCGTTGTTTTAGCAGGAGTTGTTGTTGCTTTTATAGGTAGAGCAATCTCCATATCTGTTTCAGGTATGCATTGACAGGCTTTAAAATAATTTTCTTCAATAAGAGTGGGTTTGATCCCTTGTTGCGAAAGAGACGTAGGGTGTCCATTACTACAGTGCAGTAAACACGTATGACAACTGCCTTTTTTACATGAAAAAGGGGCATTAATGCCATTACGCAATAAGGTATCTAATACCGTTTCGTGTTGACGGCATAGATAGCTTTTTTTCTTATAAGTTATCGAGTACATAAAATTTGTTGCTTGTTGTCTTGCATGTATTATAAATGTGGTGCTATTTTCTGTGCTGTTTCACGCACTTCAATAAACAGCCTGCCCATTTGCGCTTCTGGCTTTGCCGCAACCGCTAGTACACCTTTTTGACTTATTTGTATTACAATCATTGTGCCTAGTGTGCCTTCTAGTAAGACTAATTTAAGCTCGCCACAGCTTGCTTCTTGTGTAACTCGTTTGGCTAATGAGAGCAGAGAAGCACACATTGCACCAAAGCGATTGGGTTCAATATCAGCGCTTAATAGTTCTGCTTTTATGAGGCCATCATTGCTTATTATTGCTGCTGCATTGATCATTTTTGAGCGTTGACTCAGTTGTTCTAATGCATTTTTAAGTATCATAATTCGTATTTGGTTTTATTTAAATTTCCTATAGGGGCAACCACTATCAATGGATTGCCGCTATAAACGAAATTCAATAGGTGAATATCAGTAACGATAGCTCCTTCTATACCATTGCATTTTCACAAGCAGGCATTGAATAGCGCGCTCTTGTGAGTGCCATGCCAAGGTTGACCGATTTACGACAAACAATTGTTAATACATAGCTCTGATTTACTTTACTGCGTAAAAAAACATGTACGAGATTGTCGCTATTAACGATAACCTCTTGAAAATAATGTTTCTTATCATGTTCTGTTCCACGCATTTTTTTAAAGATATTTTCAATGCTGGTTACATTAGGTCCTTGAAAAAGATCGCCTGTAGCTGCTGCAAGAAGATCCATAACCTCAGAGGGGTGGGAATCAACCGTTTTAACAGCTAATAACATGCCGCTATCAATATCTACAAATCCAGCAGCAAGTGCCTCAGGTACGTTTTTAACCGCATCTTGGAGGGCTTTATCTAATAACATCATAACTATTCCTTAGTTTATTTTTGTGTTGTCAAGAGTGCTTGGTAAGCAAGTTAGTTGATGCTAATTAATGACGACTACAATGATCCGCATCACTTATCTTGTAGCTTTTTGAAGGGTTTTCTCGTTTTTCAAAAAGCGTGCATAGGCTTCAAGAAAAGCGACCTGAGATTCAGATTGAATCCAGCGCATCTCAACGTTTCTTACCACTTCTAATGCAGTTAGCGCACTTTTACCTTCATAAATTAACTGTGCGGCAAGTAATGTACCCGTGCGTCCAAGACCTGCTCTGCAATGGATGGCAACGTTTCTATTGTTATCTAGTAAAGTGGCTATTTGTTGGTTGATACTTAATGCTTGCTTCATTGATGGCGGGTGCATATCAGGAATGGGGGAGGAGATAACCTTTATGTCATAATCTTGACATTTCGCACTGTCTAACGGGGTGACGGTTAACGAAACAAGATCAGTAATACCAACACGTTTGAGAGCCATTAAATCTTGTTCTATATCAACCAATAAGCCAGGTCTTGGTGTACCCGCTAAACGACCTTTTTTGAGCCATAAGAAACTATTAGGCCCTAGAACATGGCTTTTATAATGGACTGCTTCTTTAGGGAGTGGACGCAGTGCGTCAACCCATTCGGGGGCAACATGTTCAGGTTTGGCATCAGGAGAGGGAAAAGCACAGGTTCCCGTTTCAACAAATGTTTTTGCAACCTCTGTTAATGGTGTACTAAAAAAAAGCTTGGTAGCTTGTACTTCTTGTATCCATCCGCCTGCGAGTAGGGCTGTTTGTCCGCCTAATGCCCGTGCAACATGTTGATTATGAGTAACAATGATGAATGCTCTTTTTTTTGCTTCTTGTTTCAAGTAGTCTAACATTCGTTTAATTTCAGCATCATTAAGCCCCACAGTTGGTTCGTCAATACACAACACTTTCGGGTTAGAGGCAAGCTGACGTAAGATTGCCAGTTGACGTTGATCAGCGAGTTTTAAGTCAACAACAGCAGTATCAAGTTGATGACAAAGTTCGGCTAAATTGGCTTGTATTAATAGACGTTTGGCAAGGTCTTTTTGTTGTAAGAGGGTTAAACTTCTTCTTTCAGGTAAACCATCAACGATATTTTCTAAAACACTTGAGACCATTAATTTAATATTTTGTGAAACGAGTGCTGGATAGCAAAATTGATGGTCTCGTGTTCGATCAAGTTTAGCCGTTAATTCCGTACCTAAATAGGTTATTTTTCCCCATGTTCGATAAGCGGGATTAGCAGAAGAAAACCCTGAAATAGCTCTTAGTAAGGTTGATTTACCACTCCCTGAAGCCCCCATTAGTACGGTAATACCAATGTCAGAGATATCAAGATTGATTGAACTTAAAATAACCCGTTTATTAAACGCAGCACCAAATTCATGGAGTGATAAAATAGGTACTGTCATAGGGTTTATATCCATAATATACAAAATTAAAGAGTATGGAGTTTATGGGGATGATTAAAAATTAAAAATAGGATAATACTGTACCCTTTCTCAACGTAAACTGTAAAGTAAAGATTGGA
>DRMA01000089.1 GCA_011375245.1 Thiothrix sp.
CAATTAATGTCACTTTTTTAGCCAATAATTTTGTTAACTCGGCATTAGACACATTGATAATACCCGTACCTTGCGGAATAACAGCTTTTGCATCGTCTGCGGCAATATCAACGGTTGTATCACATGCTGTAAGGCTAACGAACATAGCAAGTACAACAAGCCAGCTTATTTTTCTTATCGGATTAAACATATTAAATCTCTTTAAATTATTATTATTTCGGCATCCTTCATTTGTCAGTTAACAATTCAGCCTGCTAGGATTCGCCCTTCAATCTCACTAAACTCGCTACGCTCAAACAACGTTCGATTTCAGTGCGATTCCTAGCAGGCTTCAAACTGTAAACTACTTTTTGCATTTATGAAGGATATCAAAGAATCTATACAATGAGTTCAACTGCATCTGTACAAGCAATTGCCTTATCAGGTTCAGTACCTGATGGAAATTCTTGAGAAACAACCCAAACTTGGCAGATAATATCGCTGACTTCAGGCAATTTTTCAAGCGTTGCTATCGTTCTTTCCATATCAAAGAACGCAAAAGGCTCGTCGAGAATAATATATTGCTGCTCTTCATCATGCTGTTTTGCCAACTCCTCCGACATGGCTATACGCAGTGCCAACATGATCTGCCGTTGAGTGCCTGAAGAGATTTCATCAAAATCCATAAAGTCATTTTTCTCTTGCGAAAATACCCCTACATTAAGGTTTTCATCAATTTTAATATTACTGTAATGCCCATTAGTAAAGTGTGGAAGAATTGAAGCTGATGCTTGAGTAATTGAACGGTTGAATACCTCGGTAAACTCCTTGGAAGAAGCACGTAACAACTCAATCGCTGTGTTTTGTACTTTGATATGACGTGTATGATTTCTAATTGCTTCATCATGAATAGCTAGTTTTTTACGTAAATCTGCAGCAATCTCAGTACGTTCTATTTCACGATCAATTTCACCTTTCAGTACCTGTTGATCCAACATATTTCTTTTTGAACGTTCTTTTAATTGAATGCGTAGTAACTTAGCTGCCTCAGCAGGCAATGCTGGGTTTGCTTCATAATATTTAACTGTATCGGCAAGCTCCTGCATTCGTAGCTGTCTAGCAGACTCCGCAGAATGCACTAAATCATCTACTCTTTTATCAGCCTCATGTTCTGTATCATTCTTTCGCATAGCATGAAGCTCCTCAATACCCGCTATATCATCATTTTTGCTATGCTGATAGTCATCATCAGCTTTACTTAATAGCCTATAACAACGTGGTGGTAACTGATCAACAAGCGGCTCACTCACATGCTTTTGTCCTGCTGACAAAGCTATTGCAAATAAGGTGGCATTTTGTTCTAACGGTATCAACCCTCTATCTTCAGTACGCCATGTATAAAGTAAGCTTAAAAAGAAACTCCATGCAATAAAGGCCGCAACTAACAACATCCATTTTTCATTCCATGCATACACAGACGCAAAACGCTCCACCGTTTCAGGGGTAAATAAAATTGTTTTCGCTAATTCAGGAAAAAAACGTAACACAGCCCATAACACCATCCCCCCTACCAATAAGGCAAGAATACTATCGGAAAATATTTCCAACCAACGATGCTTACGGGACATTTGTTCATACAAACGCTGATCTTCTGCATAGATTTTAGCTGACTGACCTAATTGCGCTGCCAATAGCTGATTCTCATCATCATCCGTATTCAATGTTTCACGCGCATCAATCAAATCAGGTAACCATGTGCCATCAATGCCAAGGTCTTTTAGTGCTTGATAACTTGTTTCATATTTAGGACGAACAATCTCTAACTCTGCTGCATCACGCTCATTAGCACGTTGTAAGTCATTTGAAATTTTCGAATAAGCGCTAATACCCACCATATCTTTTAAGCTATCGCTATTTGGATGAGGCGTTGAAAGCTCACGCTGCACGAGATAAAAAGAGTCAGAAAAAGCCTCATAACCATACCCTAAAATGCCTTGTAACACTTCTGCGGTCTCTTCGGGTGTTTCAGCTAACGGGGCTGTTTTATCACGTTCTAAAAGCTGTGCCTCAACTCGTCCTTCTTTATTAACGGTACGACTCAACTCATAGCATTTATCTTGCCGTTTAAAACACAAAACAACGGTTGCAATTTTTTCTCCCCAACGTACTAGTTTACGTACATTATCTTCATCAGTGAAAAAAGTACGACCAAACAAAGCGAAGCTTAATGCATCAGCGATACTGGTCTTACCTGATTCATTAGAGCCACTAACAGTAATCAATCCCTTCTCAGGAATATCATCAATTTCAAGGCGGGCATATTTACGAAAATTATTAGCTGTCAGTGATTGAATAATCATTTTTTATGTCCTTTTTTGCAGATCAGATGATTTATTACTCTTATTTTCCTCATCTTTATTTTCCAGCTTATCAAGTACTAATCTAACTGCTGCCTCATAAATATCAGCCTCAAACGCTTCATCTTTTGCGCGTTGTTCAATATCCTCGCCACAGAAGCTGGCAAATCGTTGGGCAACTTTTGTTGTCAACTCATCTTCCTTTAACCAGCGTAAATATTTTGAAGTTGCCATCCTGATATCCTTAATCCATAAAGTCAGAAAAGTATATAACGTTGCAGACAAAATACCTAAAGGAAAGCACGAATATTCTGATTAAAAACAATACTTACGCGACAAAAAGCAGTCATAAAATAAACGCTTGTTTATCTCTTCTGGAAGGCTCGCAAAACACTTGCTTACAACATAGCCACTATATAACTTGCCAACCATCGGCTTAGCGATTATCTTCCCCCACCATTCACTCTTCCTCAATTAGCTTACAGGTACGCTGTCATGACAGGAAACATTCATGCTGATCGCATTCTTATTCTCGATTTCGGTTCACAATATACGCAACTCATCGCCCGTCGAGTTCGTGAAGTAGGCGTATACTCAGAAATATATCCTTGGGATGTAAGCCCAGAAGATATTATTAACTTTGCCCCTAAAGGCATTATTTTGTCAGGAGGACCAGAATCAGTGATTGATAACAACCCTCCTATTGCACCTGCTATTGTGTTTGATCTTGCTATTCCCGTCTTAGGCATTTGCTATGGTATGCAAACAATGGCAGCACAACTGGGTGGTGAAGTCATCAATGCTGAGCAACATGAATATGGGTATGCACAAATTCGCGCTCATGGGCATACACCGTTACTAACAGACATTCAAGACTCTATCAACGAAGAAGGACATAACCTACTCGATGTTTGGATGTCACATGGTGATCGCGTAGAAAAAATGCCAGCAGGATTTAAACTCATGGCAAGCACCCCTGACACACCTATTGCGGGTATTGCGGATACAGAACGGCATTATTATGGTATTCAGTTTCATCCCGAAGTTACTCATACCCAACAAGGTACAACGCTATTAAAACGCTTTGTAGAGGATATTTGTGGCTGTAGTAACTTATGGACTTCACACAATATTATTGAAAGTAGCATAGCTAATGCCAGAGAGAAAATTGGCAATGATCAGGTTATTTTAGGTTTATCAGGCGGGGTCGATTCGTCAGTCGTTGCAGCCATCTTGCATAAAGCAATTGGCAAGCAATTAGTCTGTGTCTTTGTTGATACGGGCTTACTACGTCATAAAGAAGGTGATCAAGTCATGGCATTGTTTGCACAAAATATGGGAGTTAAAGTAATTCGCGTTAATGCCGAAGAGCGCTTCCTTGTTGCATTAAAAGGTAAAACAGATCCAGAAGAAAAGCGTAAGGTCATTGGCAATCTTTTTATTGAAATCTTTGATGAAGAAGCAGAAAAACTCACCCAAGCAAAATGGCTGGCGCAAGGGACGATCTACCCCGATGTAATTGAATCCGCAGGCGCAAAAACAGGCAAGGCACATTTAATTAAATCACATCATAATGTAGGTGGCTTACCTGAAACGATGAAACTTGGTTTAGTTGAACCTTTGCGTGAACTGTTTAAAGACGAAGTACGGGAAATCGGGGTTGAATTGGGTCTACCTAGAGAAATGCTCTATCGCCATCCTTTTCCAGGCCCTGGTTTAGGCGTACGTATTTTGGGTGAAGTGAAAAAAGACTATGCTGATATTTTACGCCTTGCTGACCATATTTTCATGCAAGAACTCTATAAAGCTGATTTATATGATAAAACATCACAAGCCTTTGCGGTTTTCTTACCCATAAAATCAGTTGGTGTTACAGGAGATGGACGACGTTATAACTATGTGATTGCATTGCGTGCTGTTGAAACAATTGATTTTATGACAGCACGTTGGGCGCATTTACCCTATGATTTTCTGGATCAAGTATCACGCCGTATCATTAATGAGATTAGTGATATATCACGGGTTACTTATGATATTTCAGGCAAACCCCCCGCAACGATTGAATGGGAATAACTACACGTGAGTGATGAAGATGAAACGGATCGTTTGTTTATGCATCACGCACTCCAACTCGCAAAAAAAGCCTATCAAATGGGCGAAGTACCTGTTGGCTGTGTATTAGTCAAAGAAGGAAGGATTATCGCCGAAGGTTGGAATCACCCCATTAATCAACACGACCCTTCTGCTCATGCGGAGGTGATGACAATACGCGCTGCGGGACAACAGCTTAAAAATTATCGCCTTCCTGATACAACACTTTATGTGACACTAGAACCCTGCACAATGTGCGCAGGATTAATGATTCACGCGCGCATTAAACGACTCGTCTTTGGTGCAAATGAACCGAAAACAGGAGCGTGTGGTAGTGTCTTTAATGTATTAGGTGATGAACGTCATAATCATCAGCTTGAGGTTGCGGGAGGGGTTATGCAGGGGGAATGTGTTGCGATTATTAAACGTTTTTTTGCGGAAAGGAGACTTTTGAAAAAGCACTTATAACTTATAACTCGACAAGATTACGAGGCTGAAGCCTCGTAACCAGACAAATGATGGCATCTTTCATAACGGTCAAAAGTAGTTTACAGTTTGAAGCCTGCTAGGAATCGCACTGAAACCGAACGTTGTTTGAGCGTAGCGAGTTTAGTGAGATTGAAAGGCGAATCCTAGCAGGCTGAATGGTTAACTAAAATATGAAAGATGCCCAAATTATTTAAACATCTATAGATATTCAGATAATGATGTTCACACTTTTTGTTCCAGCCAGTCATGTGGATTATTTTTAAATCAGCAGGAACTCGCTGCGCTCAAACATGCTTCTGATTAAAAAATAACACACATGACTGGCTTCTCGTTTTTGCACGCAATTATCTGACTTTCTATATAATTTATTTTAGTGTTTCAACGCGAATTTTCACCACATGACTACAGGTTACGGTTAACGCTTCTATCTGTGCTAACGCTTTATTCATATCCCCCTCATTCACACGTTGCGTCAGTAAAATAATATCGACTTTTGTTTCGCCTACTTTTGGCTGTTTTTGGATAAAAGCTTCAACACTAATATTACTTTTTCCCAATATCGTGGTTATTTCAGCTAAGACACCTGGCTCATCAAGTACACAAACCCTTAAATAATACGCTGTCTGAATGGCCTCTAATGGCAAGACAGGTATATCAGCCAATTGATCAGGTTGAAAAGCAAGATGAGGTACACGATTATTAGGGTCAGAAGTCATTACACGCACGATATCAATAATATCAGCAACCACCGCAGATGCCGTAGGTTCATCCCCCGCACCAGCACCATAATAAAGTGTTGGTCCAACTGCATCCCCCATAATCAATACCGCATTCATTACACCATTAACATTCGCAATCAGACGCGTTTTAGGAATAAGGGTTGGATGTACACGTTGCTCAATGCCCTGCTCTGTACGACGTGCAATACCTAGATGTTTGATGGTATATCCCAATTCATCTGCATACTCAACATCTTCAGGCGTAATTGTCGAAATGCCTTCGGTATAGGTTTTTTCAAATTGCAAGGGAATACCAAATGCAAGAGAAGATAAGATAGACAGTTTATGTGCTGCATCAATACCCTCTACGTCAAACGTAGGATCCTTCTCAGCATAACCTAACGCCTGTGCTTCTGCTAATACATCATCAAAAGCACGACCTTTTTCACGCATTTCGGTAAGAATAAAATTACCAGTACCATTGATAATGCCTGCAATCCAATTAATTTTATTCGCGGATAACCCCTCACGTAAGGCTTTGATAATAGGAATACCACCTGCTACTGCTGCTTCAAAGGTCACCATGACCCCTTTTTCTTGTGCCTTGGCAAAAATCTCATTACCATGTAAAGCAATAAGCGCTTTATTCGCAGTAACAACATGCTTGCCATTCGCTATAGCCTGTAAAACCAATTCTTTAGCTGGAGAATAACCACCAATTAACTCAACAACAATATCAATATCAGGGTCATTGACGACATCAAAAGCATTTTCTGTTAAGCGTAATCCTTCTAATCCAAGCTCTTCAGCACGCTCAATTTCCAAGGTTGCAGCAAAATCAACGATAATTCCCCTGCCCGCACGACGTGATATTTCTTCTGCATTACGTTGTAATACAGTTGCTGTGCCACCACCAACGGTACCGAGTCCTAACAAGCCTATTTTTACAGGTTTCATCGTGTTTAACTATTCCAAGCAATTAAATAAAGCGCCAAACATTACCTTTGGAACAAATCACTGTCAATCCCAATCTCAAGCTGCTTTAGAAGGAGAAACAATCACTTCAATACCTGAACGCCCTAACTTTTGGGTTAATGTTGACAATACTTCTCGTTGGCGTTTATTAGCTCTTACGCGTTCAAGCCACTCAGCATCAAAGGAAATATACTTCACTTGAAAGCGCTTAATAACCCTCATGCCTATCGCAGAAGGTATAAAGCCACTCAAACCAATACAGCCTCCCGTATTTTTAAGTGAATATAATAACCCTGCTAATTGATGAATATTTTGCTTACAATACGCATAAGGCAGTAGAAAAACAATTTGCGACGCGTTCGTTGGCAACTGCTGCAATTGTACTGATAACCAACGACTAAAACGTTTGTCTTGTAAATTAGCCACATTCAATTTCACAATATAACGTTCACCAGCCCTACCTTTTTTTCTCAATTCAGCAATTAATGAAGTGATCGTGACATAATCTTGAAACATAGCCGTATTCATACCATAAACATTTTTTAGTTGAATCCGCACAGGATTAACACGCTTTGGGTTTAATGGCATATTAACAAAATAGTGGTTAATAGCTCCTAAGCTAGCCTCTTTCAACGGCTGTATATCAAGTTTATTAAGCTGATTTTCTTGTGCAAACGCAATCAACTGCTTAAGACTAAGCTTCTCTTTTAATACACCAACCTCACCTTTTTTTGCTCTATTTATATTCATCGTATGGGTACGCAATATAGGTCTTGGCGTTACAGAAGCCCCATTAATGACCTTAGCAAATGATTCAGGTGTTCTTGCTTTAATTGACGCGGGTGTTTGAACGCATAGATCATTTTTCTCTACCCCCAATTGATGCACCCAAATTTGCAAGCATTTTGTATTATTAATAACAGCAGATGCAACCCGAACTCCCGCACGGAATGCTTGTTTATCAATGGTTTGCATCGTCACTAATAACGTTTGTTGGGTATCCAAATAGTTTTTTTGCTTATTCACAAAACGACTAAACACTGATTGATTGACCACAGGAAGCAACTCATTGATTGCCGTCCCCATCAGTTCTGCGACAGAATGAAAACCAAATAATGCCAAATAAGCAGAATTCGCATGAATATGTGCATCTTGGTAAACATAAGCAATAGGCTCATAGGTAGAATCAACCAACCAACGATTGCGCCGATCAACAATTGACAATAAATGCTTACACTCTCTTAGGTCTTTTTTTATTTGTGCATAGTGTAATAAGTTACTAAGAACAAGGTTAGAAACACTTGCCGAATTTAAAGACAAATCACACGATTCAACACCCAACATATCCTGTGTGATCGGCTGATTTTTCGCAGTAAGAAATACCAAAATAGTATCAGGCGAATATCGTCGCAAAAGCTTAGCAACCTTTTCAAAAGAAGGTGAAGTACTTGTTTTAGCTATAAATAACAAACCAATTTGATGTTTAACAATCCTAGCTTTTAATAAATGTAAGATCCCATCAATCACCTCAACGAAGCTTTGATCTTTATGGCGTCTAAGCGCCCTACTTAATTCAGCAGTCAATACAGCAGATTGATTTATTATTAGACAATGGATTTTATTATTTTTCATAAACTAAAGCTATCAAGATTAAGATCTTAAGCAAGCGACTCACGGCTTTTTTCCGATAGTAGAGCGAGAACTTTGGATGGGTAGCAACAAACTATTTTTACGTTTTATCGAAAAGCAATTATCAATAAATAAAAACAAGCCAATGTGGGGAAATCTGTTGTTATGAGGTGAGTATTACTCGCCAAACGGCTAAACGATTGACAAAGAAATCTAATAAGTGAACACCTATGGACTAATACGTTAATGAAGCACTATCGTGCTACATTTTTTTTATTTTTTTGCGTATTATTTCCAATGCAAACATATTATAAGGTAGAATGTTGCGTTTTTATTTTGACTGTGGCTTAAGCAACTATGCAGTGGCTCAATTAAGGTTTTCATTACCCTATTAAAAGCACTATCAACACATTACAAAATGAGCAAAAAATAAAACTTACCTATTATTAATTTAGAGTATAGACATGACTGACTTATCCCTTTACCGTAACATCGGTATATTCGCCCACGTTGATGCGGGGAAAACAACAACTACCGAGCGCATCCTGAAACTTACTGGTAAAATCCATAAGACAGGTGAAGTACATGATGGTGAAGCGACTACTGACTTTATGGAACAGGAGCGTGATCGGGGTATTACCATCCAATCGGCTGCTGTTTCCTGTTTTTGGAAAAACCATCGTCTCAATGTTATCGACACACCAGGACACGTTGACTTCACTATCGAAGTGTATCGTTCATTAAAAGTGCTTGATGGTGGTGTAGGTGTCTTTTGTGGTTCAGGGGGTGTAGAGCCTCAGTCAGAAACCAACTGGCGTTATGCAAATGACTCAGGTGTTTCACGCCTTATTTTTGTTAATAAACTAGATCGTATTGGTGCTGATTTCTACCGCGTCGTTGATCAAGTTGAAAATGTGTTAGGGGCAACCCCACTCGTCATGGTCTTGCCTATTGGCACAGAAGATGAATTTATTGGTGTTGTTGACTTACTCTCACGTAAAGCCTATGTCTGGAAAGATGAACAAGACACCATCAATTTTTCTGTTGAGGACGTACCTGCTGACATGGTGGACGACGTTGAAGAATGGCGTGCAAAACTGATTGAAACAGCCGTTGAGCAAGACGACGATGTGATGGAACAGTACCTTGAAGGCGAAGAACCTTCAATAGAAGACATTAAACGTTGTATCCGCAAGGGCACGTTGCACCTCGACTTCTTCCCAACTTACTGTGGTTCAGCATTTAAAGATAAAGGCGTACAACTTGTACTTGATGCGGTTGTAGACTACCTGCCAAGTCCTACTGAAGTTAAGCCTCAACCTGAGGTTAATGAAAAAGGTGAAGAAACGGGTGAATTTGCCATTGTTGATCCAGACAAGCCATTACGTGCCTTGGCATTTAAAATCATGGATGACCGTTTTGGTGCATTAACTTTTATTCGTGTTTATTCGGGTCGCCTAGAAAAAGGCAGCAATATTTTAAATAGCTTCACGGGTAAAACGGAACGTGTAGGTCGTATTGTTGAAATGCAAGCAGATGATCGTGTTGAATTAGACTCCGCCCAAGCAGGCGATATCATCGCCATTGTTGGCATGAAAAATGTGCAAACGGGTCATACTTTATGTGACATTAAATCCCCTGCAACACTAGAACCCATGGTTTTCCCTGAGCCTGTTATTTCTATTGCGGTTACACCAAAAGATAAAGCCGCTTCTGAAAAAATGGGCATTGCCATTAATAAAATGGTAAAAGAGGATCCTTCTTTCCATGTTGAAACCGATGAAGAAAGCGGCGAAACCATTCTTAAAGGTATGGGTGAATTACATCTTGATATCAAAATAGATATTCTGAAGAAAACTCACAATGTTGATGTAACCGTTGGTAAACCACAAGTGGCTTATCGCGAAACTATTACTCAAACCGTTGAAGATAGCTACACGCACAAAAAGCAATCGGGTGGTTCAGGACAATATGGCAAAATTGATTATCGTATTGAACCAGGTGAACCTGCATCAGGCTTCCAATTTGAATCAACAGTAACAGGGGGTAATGTACCTCGTGAATTCTGGGCAGCTATTGAAAAAGGCTTTAAATTAAGCATGGCAGAAGGCGTATTGGCAGGCTTCCCTTGTGAAGATATGAAGGTAACGCTACTTGATGGTGGCTTCCATGCCGTTGACTCCTCTGCTGTTGCCTTCGAGATTGCAGCACGAGCAGGTTATCGCCAAACAGTTCCTAAAGCATCACCACAAATTATGGAACCAATTATGGCAGTGGATGTATTTACACCTGAAAACCATGTTGGTGATGTTATTGGCGACTTAAACCGTCGTCGAGGCATGATCAAATCACAAGAAGCAGGTGCAACAGGTGTGCGTATTAAAGCGAATGCACCCTTGAGTGAGATGTTTGGCTATATTGGCGACTTACGCACGATGACTTCAGGTCGCGGTCAGTTTTCAATGGAATTCTCACATTACCTTCCTTGTCCTAAAAACGTGTCAGATGACGTTATTAAAGAAGCAGCTGAGCGTAAGGCAAATAAATAATATTACAGTTAATGTAAGACGTTAGTACTCTAAACTAACGCTAGTAAGTGCCACAGTAGATCAAGAGTTTTTCGCTGAAGTCTTCTGTGGCATTATTTTATCTGCTATAAAAGAACTATTTATACTTTTTATACAGGGCAAACCAATGACATCACGCATCACACGCATCACATTCATGGCGAGTAGTTTGATTATTGCTAGTTTTCTAACAGCCTGTGGCGACAAAAAACCAACATCAACCACTGATACTATAACGCCTACACCGTCTGTTGAAATATCAACACCAAAAACTACAGCTGAAACTAAAGCAATAACAGAGGCAGTAACAGAAGAAAGCACGACCCATACAGTAGCTAATACAATAGATACATCCGATATTTTTAGTGGCTATGCAACACAAAAAATAGCTGATCACACCTATGTTATTCATGGGCCGACAGAAATACCAAATCCTAAAAACAAAGGCTTTATGAATAACCCAGGGTTTATTATTACTGATAAGTCCGTTATCGTTATTGATCCAGGTTCAAGCCGACAAATAGGTCAAGCCCTACTAGCACGTATTAAAGAAGTGACAAGCAACCCTATTACTCATGTTTTTGCGACTCATGTACATGGCGACCATTGGCTTGGTAACCATGCGATTAAAAATGCTTATCCTAAAGCAGCATTCTACGCACACCCAAACATGATCGAAAAAGCCAATAATGGTGAAGCTGACATGTGGATTAAAAATATGCATGCTTTAACAGAAGGTGCAACAGAAGGCACAAAAGCAATTATCCCTAACCAAGAAAGTACGCATGAAAGCAGCAAAACCGTTGACAACATGACGATCAAAACACACTTTATTGAAAAAGCACATTCCAATACCGATATTATGTTGGAGATCGTCGAAGATAAGGTTTTATTCACGGGGGATAATATTACTTATACACGCCTACCACGCATGAGGGATGGTACATTTAAAGGCAACATAGCTGCCGCTGATTATGCGCTTACACTGAATATTAAGCATGTTGTCCCAGGACATGGGCCATCAGGTGGCAAAGAAATATTACAATCTTATAGAAATTATCTTTCCACAGTTTATGAAAACACCAAAATACTAATGGAAGAGGATTTAGAGCCGTTTGAGATGAAAGCACAAATAGTCAAAAAATTAGCAAACTATAAAGACTGGTCAGGATTTGAAGAACAAATTGGCAAGCATATTGGTCTTGCTGCACTTGAAATTGAAGCAGATTTTTGATACGTCAATAAAGTTAACAATCCAGTCCGCTAGGATTTAAACTGTAAGCTACTTTTGGCATTTATAAGGGATGCCAAATAATCAACAAAAAAATAGGCTGGGATTGCATAAACGCCATCCCAGCCTATAAGCACAATGGTTGGGGTACACCACCCCTAATTCTACTTGTTCGCCTGTGTGATCTTTTGTGCTAGTAAGCGCGAAGAAAGTACACGTGCATCATCCAGAATATGCGCGGTCTCATTGATAAAGACATCAACAGGTTTTTTATTTTTATTGAAGATATCATCATTACGTGCCTCACTGGCATCCTGTAACTCTTTAATGGTTTTATAAGTAGGTAAACCATTTGCAACTTGCAACTGATTTTCAATTTTTAATAATTCAGCATTAAACTGCTCACGTTTTGCTTTGCGCACCTTAAGGTTAAGAGAAAGCGTTTTTTCATTGCCTGCTTTAGTTAAAAGAGCCAAACGCCGAATTGTCGTTACATATTTTGGTGTGTTTTTAATCCGTTTATTGGAATTTTCTTTAAGAATTCCTATAACAGAACTAGGAATTGCTTTAGGGTATGGTTGATAATCACTCTCAGCAATATGCTTCCATTCCAACGCATTTTTCAATGAACGCTCACCAAAGTCACCATCAATTTTTGGTAAATCCCAAACAATATCAGGCACTACGCCCTTATGCTGCGTACTGTCACCATTAACACGGAAGAACTGTGCTGTTGTTACTTTAATTTGACCTAGAGCCTCCTCAAATTGACTTCGTGCATAAGCATCTAAAGGTAAGATCGTTTGTACTGTTCCTTTACCAAAGGTTGTTTCACCAACAATCAAACCTCTTTTATAGTCCTTAATAGCACCCGCAAAAATCTCTGATGCAGAAGCACTACCAGAATTGACCATCACGGCTAATGGTCCATCATAAATAACACCTTTGTCTTTATCTTTCTGCGTATTAATACGCTGATTAAGATCTTTTACTTGTACCACAGGGCCTTTATCAATAAATAATCCTGTTAAACTAATCACTTCTGATAAAGAACCGCCACCATTACCCCGTAAATCAATGATTAATTCATCAATACCCTCTTTTTTCAGCGCAACGATTAGTTTTTTAACATCACGGGTTGTGCTACGGTAATCAGTTACACCCTTTGCACGTGCATCAAAATCAATATAGAAGGAAGGTAACGAGATAACCCCTACTTTTGCTTTGCCTTTTAAACCATCAACTTCAATAATGCGTTTACTTGCTGCTTGATGCTCCAATTTTATCTTATCGCGTACAATGGCAATACGTTCCGCTTTACCACTCAAACCTGTTGCAACAGGCAATACAGAAAGCACCA
The DNA here is from genome assembly GCA_011375245.1 of Thiothrix sp. Taxonomy (GTDB): domain Bacteria; phylum Pseudomonadota; class Gammaproteobacteria; order Thiotrichales; family Thiotrichaceae; genus HyVt-477. The sequence continues at coordinate 13,398 of DRMA01000089.1, forward strand.
CTGTACTACCCTTTTTACCACGGATTAATCCCACTACATCAGATAACCTCCATCCAATCACGTCCTCAATAGGTTTTTCACCTTGACCAACACCAATAATGCGATCACCTGCTTTTAATTTATGAGTACGATCCGCAGGACCACCTGGAACAACACTAACAATCTTAGTGTGTTCATTATCTGTTCTCAACACAGCACCGATACCATCTAGCGATAGCCGCATTTGTATATTAAATTCTTCTGAAGCACGTGGGGAGAAATACGAAGTGTGTGGTTCGAGCGTACTTGCATATGCATTGGCAATCATTTGGAAAATTTCATTACTGGTAATCTGCTCTGTGCGTTTATTAATATTCGCATAGCGTTGCCGCAATGATTTTTTTATTTCTGCCTCTGTTTTTGTTTTATCAGCAAGCTGTTGATTAATTAGGTCATTTTTAATGCGCTTGCGCCATATATCATCAAGCTCAGCCTTATTTTTAGCCCATGGTTCCTTACTATGATCCAGTAAAAATTCTTCTTCAAGAGTAAAATCAAAAGGCTCAGCTAAACGCTTTATCGCAAATTCAGAGCGTTCCTTAACACGTTGTTGATAGGTTGTAAAAATAGCTAATGCAGGAGCTGTATTCCCTGCTCTTATATAATCATCAATCTTATCTCGATGTTGATTAAACGCATCAATATCAGTTTGTAGTAAATAAAGATGACCTGGATCTAGTTCATCAATGAAGCTATCAAGAATCTTTCCTGAAAAAGCATCATCCAATTTATATTTTTTATAATGATACTGCTTTAACAAGCTATTAATAACTTGTAATTCATATGAATGTCGTTTGGTAAGTTTATGCCCATTACTTGTATCGGCGGGATTTTCTATGACCATCGTATTGTGTGTCTTTCCATAACAACTAGAAAGGCTAATAAATGTCAAAAAAGCGCCGACTATAAAAATGCGGTTATGTTGTTTTCTCATTCTATCTATATATCTTGTGATTTATTTTTGGGATCCTTTAACAATCTAATAACCCAACAGTACTAACCCAATAGAACCAAGGCATTAATCTAGGACATCTACACGGTTTATTTTCTTCAAATCAACATCAGGAGGACAAGTATAGCAACTTAAATGATCCGAAGATTGAAATTTTTAGACAAATAAAACCGAGTTTTTACGTAAGAATTGACTAATAGCGGTCAATTAAGCCCTTACAAAAATAGCGTTCAGGTGAGCATTATAACACCTCTTTTAACATTTTTAGCGTTCACTATATGATTGAACAAAGCACCTCAATGGGTTTTTTCATTAGCCAACAAATTGATAATCTGTTAGTTTTTTGTTACTAGAGCAACACTAGAAGAAGAAATATCTTTTTCACCTTGCACACAATTTTCAGGGGCTGTTGTATTATAAATAACATTCATATTCACATCATGCTTCAATAATACGCCAATCATGCTAGTTTGTTCATGTTTTATTACAATGATAAGCGGGTAAGGCGCGTCATAAACATCCGTATTAATTATGAACAACACTTCGCTAACATTGGTCAATAAAAATTAATACATAATCAGCGCCGTATCAGCAACTATTTGCTATTAAAAAGCATTAACATTAATACTACCCATGCTTGTTTTAGCGAAATATCAAAATTAGCTATGATTTTATGTAAGATTCCTATCTATCAAACAAGTTCACTATAGTTTTTCATCTAAATAATTTCTTAGAGAAGCGAGTATTACGTTACTCTTTACCCAATAAGTGTTTAAATGTAGAAACATTCAAAAAATTAAAAAATGAGACCAGTCATCTGCTGATTAACTTTACATCAAGGTTGCACGTTGTCTAATCCGCACATACTAAAAAGCTAACAATAAAAAACGACAATTCTTCAATTCTGTTCAGTTGTTTTAGTCAGCCCACTATAATCGTCTTAATATTATAGTTCTGTACCCCGATAAATAATTATAATGGTCAAAGTAGCATTTCTTCTACCTTTGTCCACTTAAAACTACAAACCGAGAGATATAAATATGACACAAGTAGCCTATTCCCCCAATACGTTTGAAGCATCAGTTCCTTCAAACGAAGAGCAACTTTCTTATCTCATTAAAGAACTCACAACACAATATTTGGAACAATACCACCAACATCAAACACCTGATAACATTCACCGCAGAATCATTGATGAGATTGAAAGCTCACTATTTGCTTCTACAATGAAGTTTACCTTTGGCAATCAGTCAAAAGCAGCACAATATCTGGGAATTAACCGCGCTACTTTGCGCACCAAACTAAAACGTCATCAATTAATGTAAAATCCACGATAAAGAGCAAAAGCTGATCAAGTTATTTATCCTTCCCCCCCCTTATATAGCTTGATCAGTCCTCAATAAAGCATCGAAACCCGCTTTGTTCTCAGCCTAAATCCACCTTTGCTTGCATAAGAAAACCAAATAGACATTGCCTTCCCTTGAATAGCCTCTCGCCTCACAAAGCCCCAATAACGACTATCATTACTCCCATCACGATTATCACCCAGAACAAAATAATGCCCTTTAGGAACAATCCATTCTTGATATTCCTTTGCTGTCGTTTTGGTATTATTCTCTGCTAAAACATAAGGTTCATTTTGCATTCGTCCATTAAGAATCACTTGTCCTCGTTCTATTTTAACCCAATCGCCTTCTATGGCAATAATCCGTTTAATAAACAATACGTTAGGTTTTTTCGGATAACGAAAAGTGACAATATCACCTTTTTGCGGTACTTCATGCTGATAAATCCACGTATCAACCATAATATAATCATGCGGTAATAACGTCGATGCCATTGATTTTGAGGGTAATAAATAAACGCTGTAGCCTAAAAAAGCAGTACGATGCTTAAATAATAAAACAGCACAGATTAAACTAAGCGAAATAAAAGCGATATAACTATACCAACGCTGTCCTTTGTTTAGCTTAAACGCTACTGTATTAGCATTATGTTTATTTGTTTTTCGTGCCAAGAAAAAGGCGACAAATGTCGTCAACAGATAAGTAACCACAATCAGCAAAAAAATACTTAAAAGACCTTTATCGCTCAGAATAAAACGACTCCCCCCAATAAAAACAATCGCACTAAAGAATAAAAAAAACGTCAATACTGCCAAATGCCAATAGCCTGCATACAAAAACCCTGTACCAGGTGCCAATAAATTCAGTAAAACAGCGACACTGCCATAACGCTTATTTTTCATCCCACCCCTCTATCACTTACAATCCCATTGCTCTACGCATAATTTCATTTTTCACTGGAATCACTTTATTGACGGCACTCAACCCCATATTACGTGCAAACTGAAGAGGGATAAACGTATTACCAAACAATAGCTTAAAACCTTCCATTGCTTTTTGTGTTAAAACATTGTCACCGCGCCTTGCACGTTCATAACGCCGTAATGCCTTCAAACTAAACGGGGAATTATCTACCTTTTTAGCTGACACAAATACCTCAGCTAATGCAACGGCATCTTTAATACCCAAATTCACCCCTTGTCCTGCTAAAGGATGAATCGTATGCGCAGCATCCCCCACCAAGGCAATACCTTCAGCAATATAGTGTTCTGCTTGCTGTCCCATTAAAGGAAAAGCAACGCGCTGACTCACAACACGTACATTCCCCAAACGCTGATCAAAAGCAGCAGTAATAGCAACATTAAAAGCATCATCACTCATCGCCAAATAATAATCAGCCTTATCAGCAGGGAGTGTCCATACAATAGAGGACTTCCCTTCATTCAAAGGCAAGAAAGCCAGTGGTCCACTAGGCATAAAACGTTGCCATGCGGTCAATTGGTGTGCTTTTTCTGTCCTAACAACGGCCACTAAGCCTTTTTGGTTATAGTCATTTTTCTGCACATCAATCCCAGCCAATGTGCGTACTTTAGAATACGCACCATCAGCCCCCACTAACAAAGCCGTAGTCACTGTCTTACCACTACTCAATTCAACAGCAATCTGACTCTCGGCATAATGACAAGCATCAACCGATACAGGGGCTAAAAAAGCAAGATTGTCATAACTATCCATCGCCTGAGACAAGCCTGCTTGGATAACCTGATTTTCAATAATAGCCCCGAGATCAGGCTCACCAATATCAGCAGCACTAAAATGAATTTCACCGTGCCCTGTTGCATCCCAAACACACATCGCCTCATACGGTGTCATGCGTAAATCAGTAATAAATGACCACGCCCCAGCTTGCATTAACGCATGTTGTGAAGCACGACTAATCGCAGAGACACGCAAGCCATAAGCATCATTTAGCGAAAAAGGAGCGGGTACATAAGGCTCTACAATCGCCACACGACATCCCTGTTTAGCTAATAAACATCCTAAAGTAGCACCAACCATGCCGCCACCTGCAATCACTACATCATAATCAAGCTGTTCTTTGGTCAACTTATGTCACCTTATATCACCTTACATTTATATCATCTTACAAAAGTCGTACACGTAATACACCATCAATATCACTTAACAAACCAAACGTATCAGCATTAATTTTACTATCCACATCCATCAAGGTATAAGCAACATCACCCTTAGAATCATTGACCATATGATGAATATTAACATTAGCATTACCTAAAATACGTGATACCTTACCCACCATATCAGGCACATTTCGATTAATCATCGCAATCCTCGTTTCCCCTTTACGTGCTAATTTCACATCAGGGAAATTGACCGAGTTTTTAATCCGTCCTTCTTGCAAATAATCACGCACTTGCTCTGCCACCATCGTGGCACAGTTCACTTCTGCTTCTTGTGTTGATGCGCCTAAATGTGGTAAAGCAATAACTCCTTTACGACCTTTAATTTCATTAGACGGAAAATCACAGACATAAGAATGCAATTTACCACTATCAATCGCCGCACAAACGTCATGATCATTCACAATACCATCACGGGCAAAATTCAAGACCACCGCATTATCAGGCATCAGTTTAATGCTTTCAGCATTGATTAAGTCTTTGGTACTTTCCAATAAAGGCACATGAAAAGTAATAAAGTCAGAAACCTGAAGAACTTCCTCGATTGAATCAACAGGTTGCACATCTGCTGACAATTGCCATGCATACTTAATCTGAATTAAGGGGTCATAACCCACTACATTCATGCCTAATGCACGCGCTTTATTCGCAATCCGTACACCAATTGCACCTAAACCAACCACACCCAATGTTTTACCTGGCAATTCAAAGCCAGCAAACTTCTTTTTCCCTGCTTCAACTTGCTTTGCAAGCGCTGCATCATCACCCTCAAGACCATCGACATAGGCATTCGCCTCAACCAAGTTACGACACGCCATCAGCATGCCTGCAATCACTAATTCTTTAACCGCATTCGCATTCGCACCAGGCGCATTAAAAACCACCACTCCCTGATCACTCATACGATCAATAGGAATATTATTCGTCCCTGCCCCTGCACGTCCTACTGCTAACAATGATTTCGGGATTTCCATATCATGCATTTTGTAAGAACGCAGCAAAATAGCATCAGGGTTATCAGCTTCTTCGCTAATATTGTAATGCGCTTCAGGTAGCAGGGATAAACCTTTTTCAGAAATATTGTTCAGGGTTTTAATGGTATAACTCATAAGTAACATCCTTTTTTACAGTCTTTAAAATTGCTCATACATAATGCTTCACATCAATAATTTCCCGTAGGGGCAATCCCTTGTGGTTGCCCAGTCTCCATGGAAACCGTTGCTTTAAAGCTTCCTCAGTAAAGGGCAACCACAAGGGATTGCCCCTACAAAGGAAATTTAATAAGTGAATATCTATACATAATGTTTCACGTCAATAATCGCTCAGAGAGGCGAGTGTCACCCTCTGAATGATTAAGTGAAAATATTAACTTACTTACCTTCTGCAAAATCCTGCATAAAGGTGACCAATGCATCAACACCTGCTTGTGGCATCGCATTGTAAATACTCGCACGCATCCCACCTACAGAACGATGACCCTTTAGCGTCATCAACCCACGCTCAGCTGCACCTATTAGGAAATCTGCATCATAGTTTGCATCACTTAAGGTAAACGGAATATTCA
>DRMA01000090.1 GCA_011375245.1 Thiothrix sp.
AAATTCCCTAGCCCTCGTGCTATTGCTATGGCATCAGGTGCTGTTGGTGTTTTAGATCAAGCGGTGATCACTAATAGTTTACAAGAAGCCATAAAAGATTGTCATATGGTTGTTGGTACGAGCGCACGTACCCAACGTACGATTCAATGGCCAATTATAAACGCTCGCGAATGTGGCACTTATACGGTAGAAATAGCCCAAACACAAAAAATCGCCCTACTCTTTGGTCGTGAACGTACAGGTCTTAGTAATGAAGAATTACAATATTGCAAAACACTGGTAACCGTTCCTGTAAACCCTGACTTTAGCTCACTCAACGTTGCTGCTGCAGTACAAATTTTAAGTTATGAAATAGCCATGGCTAATAGTAGTTACTCGCCAGCCCCCCCCATAGAACCCAAAAAAATAACGGAAAAAACGGCAAATGCGGATGCCATGGAACGTTTTTATACCCATTTAGAACAAACCCTGATCTCTATACGTTTTTTAGACCCTAAGAACCCACGCTTATTAATGCGCCGATTACGCCGTTTATATAGTCGTACACAGATGAGTACTAATGAATTGAATATGATGCGAGGTATTTTATCAGCCTGCCAAGGACGTAAATTTATGCGTAGAAAAGAATAGTTCAGCGTAATTGCTTAACATTGCCACTTCCTTCAGCAAACATCGTTCGTAACAGCCCATGATTTAAACGGTGTGCAGTACTTAAGGCAGTAATTTTTCCCTGAATATACCCACCTGATAGCATTAAATCCCCCACTAAATCCAATACGCGATGCAAAATATATTCATCAGGCATGCGTAAACCACCTTTATTAATCGCTTTGTCACCCACAATAACAACAGCACTTTTGGTATTCGCCCCTAAACAAATCGGGTCTTTATTAAAACGGGTTAACTGGGCTAATAAACCATTTTTTAATCGCCCAAACGTTCTTGCTTTCGCCGCTTCTTGTTTAAATAATGTAGGAGTCACCTCACCACACCAGTTTAAACGGCCAATTTTTGCTAATGAAATGGTAAGATCAAGCGATAAATGATCTGCTGGCTCAATAGAAATCGTACGCGTTGCACCTTCGGAAAATTCAAAACGACGTGTTACCTGAAACACAGAGCGAGAAACATCCTGTTGACAAACCCCCGCTTGCTCTAACCCTTCGATATACAGCATTGCACTGCCATCCAATATGGGTAATTCTGTTCCAGCAATATCAATACGAACATTATCAATACCACAAGCATAAAAAGCAGCCATTAGATGTTCAATAGTACGCACATGAATAACGCCATCTAAACTAATACAAGTGCATAGAGGTAATTCTTTGGTATATCGCCAATGGGCGGGAATTTCCACACCTTGTCCTGCTTTATCAATACGCCGAAAAACAATCCCCGTATTCACCGCAGCGGGGTAAAGGGTAATATATGCCTTTTTTCCTGTGTGTAAACCTACCCCTGAAAAGCTAACAGTTTGAGATAATGTGCCTTGCAAAAGGTTACTCATAGTGCATTCGTGACGCTAGAGTGTCTGAAAATGTATTCCCACGCTGGAGAGATGGTGAAAGTATTCTACGTAGCTCGGGTTAGCGTAACCCGACCTACATTGGTTATTTTTTCGCAATTAAAATGATACTTTCACAGCCTCTGGGACGGGGGAACAGGTTGAATTAGTTTTTCGTTTTATCAACAATTTTATTATCAGAAATCCATGACATCATACTACGTAACTCAGCACCGACTTTCTCAATCTGATGCTCACGCCCTAAACGACGTTTTGCTTTCAAAGTGGCAGCGCCTGCTTGGTTCTCTAAAATAAAGTCACGCGCAAATTCGCCATTTTGAATTTCTTTTAGAATACGTCCCATTTCTGCTTTTGTTTCTTCAGTAATAATACGTGGTCCACGAGTAAGATCACCGTATTCAGCGGTATTTGAAATCGAATAACGCATATTAGCGATACCGCCTTCATACATAAGATCAACAATCAACTTTAACTCATGCAAACATTCAAAATAAGCCATTTCTGGTGCATATCCTGCTTCAACCAGTGTTTCAAACCCTGCTTGAACCAATGCGGTTGCACCACCACACAATACAGCTTGCTCACCAAATAAATCAGTTTCGGTTTCTTCTTTAAATGTTGTTTCAATAATCCCCGCACGACCACCACCATTCGCAGATGCATAGGATAAAGCGAGCTCTTTTGCTTGCCCACTTGCATCTTGATAAACCGCAATTAATGAAGGCACACCACCACCTTGGGTATATGTCGCACGTACGAGGTGACCAGGACCCTTTGGCGCAATCATAATAATATCAAGATCTGCACGAGGAGCAATTTGCTCATAATGAATATTAAAACCATGTGCAAAAGCAAGCGCCGCCCCTTGCTTAATATTAGGCTCTACTGAATTTCGATATAAAGCAGCTTGATGCTCATCTGGAGCAAGAATCATCACTACATCCGCATCTTTAATGGCATCTTCAATAGGTTGCACTTTTAATCCTGATGCTTCCGCTTTAACTATAGAAGCAGAACCTGCGCGCAACGCAACCGTAACATTTACGCCAGATTCTTTTAAATTATTTGCATGCGCATGACCTTGTGAGCCATAACCAACAATCGTTACTTTTTTGTCTTTTATAATGGAAAGATCGCAGTCTTTATCGTAAAAAATATTCATAATTATTATTAATTCCTAGGGTAAAAAAATAGAGGGAGTCAGACAATTGTGTTCACCGATTAGAACAAGTCATGTGCATTAGCATGAAGGTAATTATCTGAATATCCATATGTTAAATCAAGTACACGGCTTAAGAAACCGCTATGCTTTCTCATCAACTTTTAGTGTTGCACTACCACGCACAATACCTAACGCTCCTGAACGTACCACTTCTTGAATACCATGATCGTTCATCGCTTCAAGAAAAGCCTCAATTTTAGCTTGACCGCCTGTCACTTCAATTGTGTAAGTCTTATTAGCAATATCAATAATTCGCGCTCGGAAAATATCAGCAATACGCTTAATAGCAGCGCAAGCCTCAATATTTTTCGCTGCAATTTTAACCATCATTAATTCACGTTCAATATGCTTATGCTCAGCAAGATCCATCAATTTAACCACATCAACTAACTTATTAAGTTGCTTGATAATTTGCTCAATGGTTTGCTCATCACCACACGTGACTAAGGTCATACGTGATAAACTAGGATCATTAGTCATAGAAACATTGACTGACTCAATATTGTACCCACGCGCAGAAAAAAGTCCTGCAACACGTGATAAAGCACCTGATTCATTTTCCAGTAAAATAGAGATTGTATGTCGTTGAATAGTTTTCATTTTAGCTTCATCTCATTCTGTCCTGCACCCGCAGGAATCATTGGGAAAACATTACCTTCAGGTTTGGTGATAATATCCAAAAAGACCAAACGATCTTTCATGGATAATGCTTCTTTTAATGCGCCTTCCACATCACAAGGACGTTCTATTTTCATTCCAACATGCCCATAGGCTTCCGCTAGTTTGACGAAATCAGGCAAAGCATCCATATAAGACATCGCATAACGCTTATCATAAAAGAACTCCTGCCACTGACGCACCATCCCTAAATAGCCATTATTTAGGTTAATAATATTGAGTGGTAATTGGTATTGGTTACACGTCGCCAGCTCTTGAATACACATTTGTATACTACCATCGCCTGTAATACAAGCAACCGTCTCATTAGGATGAGCAAGCTGTACGCCCATCGCAGCAGGCAAACCAAAGCCCATCGTTCCCAAACCACCTGAGTTAATCCAACGATTAGGTTTATTGAACTTGTAGTATTGTGCTGCCCACATTTGATGCTGCCCAACATCTGAGGTGATATAAGCATCACCTTCTGTCAATTGCCATAATGTATCAATAACATATTGCGCCATAATCGGCTCGTCATCTTTTTGATTATAAGCAAGTGAATCTTGTCCACGCCACTCATCAACCTGCCGCCACCATTGCTTCAGTGCATTGGCATCAATCGTTTCCCCCAATGAACAATACTCTGCTAATAAACGGGGTAATACAGCCTTCACATCACCAACAATAGGGATATCAGCAGAGACATTTTTTGAGATAGACGAAGGATCAATATCAATGTGAATAAACTTCGCATCAGGACAAAACTTACTTAATTTTCCCGTTACACGATCATCAAAACGCGCTCCTATCGCAATCACCACATCAGCACCATGCATTGCCATATTAGCTTCATATGTACCATGCATGCCCAACATACCAATAAACTGCTTATCCATTGCAGGATAAGCGCCCAAGCCCATTAATGTATTCGTTACTGGACAATCTAACTCATGAGAAAACGCAATAAGCTCCTCAGCAGCACGTGATAAAATCACACCACCACCTGAATAAATAATCGGTTTTTTCGCTTGGGCAATCAGCTTCGCAGCAGCTCTTATTTGCTTTGGATGTCCTTTAGTCGTTGGATCATAAGAACGTATTGTTATTGTTTCAGGATACGAAAAATCAGCTTTCGCCATCTTTTCAGCAGTAAGATCTTTAGGAATATCCACCAAGACAGGTCCAGGACGACCTGATGTTGCCAAGTAAAATGCTTTTTTCATGGTTGGCGCAAGCTCTTCTAACTTGGTTACCAAGAAATTATGCTTCACACAAGGACGAGTAATACCAACAATATCAATCTCTTGAAAGGCATCACGTCCAATCAAATCACGATTGACCTGCCCAGTAATAACCACAAGCGGGACAGAGTCCATATAGGCATCAGCAATACCTGTGACGGCATTTGTTGCCCCAGGTCCTGAGGTGACAATAGCCACACCAGGCTTATCCGTAGACTTAGCATAGCCTTCAGCAGCATGGACTGCTCCCTGCTCATGCCGTGCTAATATATGACGAATCGTATTTTCTTTTTCTGCTTTTTCTAAGGCATCATAAAGAAACAATACGGCTCCACCAGGATAACCAAAAATAGTATCAACCTTTTCAGCTTTCAGACACTCTAAAAATATCTCAGCTCCGCTTAGTTCCACTTATTTAACTCCTAACTGTGTTTATTGTGGCGTAACCGTGGATCATAGTATGAATTTCAAATGAATTCATCCTATAATTTAAACACCTTATTGGTTAGTTATCATACACATCAATAGCCTGCACAAAACAACACTCCCTTATAATATGTACTACAATTAATCACTTCCGCAAAATTCACGCACATAACTAGGTGACTCCAACAATGACCACAAACTTTCCCCATATCTCCCATCATGGTGCTGTTACAGGTGTAACAGGCTCCTGTCATGAGCTACATATTAACAAAGAAAACAGTGTATTAATTGACTGCGGTATCTTTCAAGGTTCTGACAGCTCACCCCACAACAAAGCGGATAGTCAACATTTAGAATTGGACTTTTCAATTAAACATGTACAAGCGCTAATTGTTACCCATTGTCATATTGACCATGCAGGTCGTATTCCGTGGCTCATTGCTGCAGGCTTTAATAAACCGATTTATTGCAGCCACCCCACTGCTAAACTTTTACCACTGATGTTGGAAGATGCTGCAAAAATTGGGATTACTCGTGATAAAAAGCTCATTAAGAAGCTGGTACAAACGATAAAGGAACTCATTCAACCTATTGCTTATAACCAATGGACAACTGTCCATAATAATCTAAAAATACGTTTACAACGCGCGGGACATATTCTTGGCTCTGCCTATGTTGAATGCAATAGCAACCACAACAACAAACAGACACGTACTATTTTTTCGGGTGATTTAGGCGCTCCTCATGCTCCCTTATTACCAGAACCGAAAGCACCAAAAAAATGCACAACATTGGTCATTGAAAGCACTTATGGTGATAAATTGCATGATTCTAGAGAAAATCGAAAAGATCGTCTTAAGGCCTTAATCGAACACTGCTTTGAAGATAGAGGTGCAGTATTGATTCCTGCATTTAGCCTTGGGCGCACCCAAGAACTGATGTATGAATTTGAACAAATCATTCATGAAAACAAAGAAGAATGGAGCGAAATTGCCGTCATTATTGATTCTCCTTTAGCCAGTCGTTTCACCAAGGTTTATCGTGAGTTAAAACATTTTTGGGATGAGGAAGCACAAAGCGTTTGTCAACAAAATCGTTATCCACTGACCTTCAAACAACTGCATACTGTTGAAACCTATGAGCAACATAAAAAAACCATCAACTATCTTGCCAAATCAGGCTTACCCACCATTGTCATTGCTGCCAGTGGTATGTGTAATGGCGGCAGAATTATGGGTTATCTAAAAGCCTTATTGGAAGATAAACGCACAGATATATTGTTTACAGGCTATCAGGCAAAAAATAGTATTGGACGACGCATACAAACTTATGGACCCCGTAATGGTTATATAGAACTGGATGGGGAACGCTACACAATTGATGCGCAGGTCCATACGATTGGTGGCTATTCCGCTCATGCTGACCAGCAAGATCTCATTAATTTTGCCGCCTCGATGGATTCTAATCTTAAAGAGATTCGTGTGGTACACGGTGATAGGCACGCTAAAAAGACACTACAACAAAAGCTGCAAACTTTGCATCCTAATATAAATGTCATTATCCCCAAAAAATAAGTAAGAAATTCTTCTACATAACAACAGGTTTATAGAATAATGACGCATTTGTGTCTATGATTCCCTGCTCACATTCATGCACCTTTAATTTCACTAGAAAAAACAGGAAAGAAACAATGGCAATTACCCCTTTTCACCCTCCCGTGCGTACTTTAATGGGTCCAGGTCCTTCGGATGTTAATCCACGTGTTTTAGAAGCATTATCTCGCCCAACTATTGGGCATTTAGATCCTGAGTTTGTTCATATGATGGATGAAACTAAGGAAATGTTGCAGTACGCCTTTCAAACTAAAAATCAATTAACAATGCCCGTCTCAGCACCTGGTTCAGCAGGTATGGAAACGTGTTTTGCCAATTTAATCGAACGTGGTGATGAAGTCATTGTATGCCAGAATGGTGTTTTTGGTATGCGCATGAAAGAAAATGTTGAGCGTTGTGGCGCAACACCAATTATGGTTGAAGATGAATGGGGTAGCCCTGTTGATCCAAATAAATTAGAGCAGGCGTTAAAAGATAATCCAAATGCTTCCCTTGTTGCCTTTGTGCATGCAGAAACCTCAACAGGTGTGCTTTCTGATGCTGAAACCTTGGTTAAATTGGCCCATCAATATGATTGTTTGGCGATTGTCGATGCGGTTACTTCTGTCGCAGGCTCCCCGTTAAAAGTAGACGAATGGGAAATCGATGCCATCTACTCTGGTACGCAAAAATGTCTTTCTTGTGTTCCTGGCTTATCACCTGTCAGTTTTAGCGAACGCGCCATTGAACGCATTAGCAACCGTAAAAACAAAGTACAAAGTTGGTTTCTTGATCTAAACCTTGTCATGGGCTACTGGGGAACGGGCTCACAGCGTTCTTATCACCATACTGCGCCTGTCAATGCCTTATACGGTCTACATGAATCGTTGGTTATTTTGCAAGAAGAAGGACTCGAAAATTCATGGCAACGCCATAATGATAACCATCAAGCACTCAAAGCAGGTTTTGAAGCAATGGGATTATCATTTTTTGTTAACGAAGCTTACCGCTTACCCCAACTCAATGCAGTAACAATTCCAGCAGGTGTTGATGAAGCAACCGTTCGTGCAGAACTACTAAGTCGTTATGATTTAGAAATTGGCGCAGGACTTGGACCCATGGCAGGTAAGATCTGGCGTATTGGTTTAATGGGCTTTGCTAGCAACCAGAAAAACGTCTTACTTTGCCTTGGTGCACTAGATGCAATTCTTGCCGATATGGGTGCAGATATTCAATCAGGTCAAGCCGTTGCTGCGGCAAAACGGACTTTTTCAGCATAATACGGTAAATAGCATTCCAAGCGTGTTAAGTAGAAAAAATAGACATATCAGCTAAATGCTTGATATGTCTATTCCCCAATCCATTCTCCCCGTCTATAATCACACCGCACAGCCTTTAACGTGTACTGAAAAATTACCTTAGATTTATTCAGATAGCTTTGGATTATTATTATGACAAACACAACACACCGCTTATTGATTAGCTTAGCCATCACAGCCGCATTGAATAGTTGTACCTTAAACGATGGCGACCCACAAACGACACTCTGTAAAAAACTAACAGCACATCTTATGGACAAACAAGATAAACAATGGGGTGAAAGTAGCAAAACTACCCTTGCTAATAATGCGATAAAGGTCAATATCAACTGGGAGAATAAAGATGCAAGTGACACACTAGCAATGAACGCAAACTGTATTTATCTTGCCAATAATAATGCTGATAGTGAAGACTATGATATGAATATCAGTGATGGTTACTATACATTGCCTGACAGTATCACTATTAATGGTCAAGAAACAGATCAAAAATCACTCTATCTTGCTATTCATAAAGTTACAGGGCAGTCAATTAAAGATACAGCAAGTGAAGAACACTTACGCAAAAAAGCAGCAGAAGCTAACAAAACAATACATGAAGGTGCTGCAGCATTGCAAACAAAAGCAGGTGAAGCAGCAACAGCCTTCAAGGAAGGTTCTGAAGTGTTAAAACAAAAAGCAGGAGACGCTGCAAAAACGCTGCAAGAAGGTTCAGAAGCATTAAAACAAAAAGCAGGAGACGCTGTGCAAAGTCTTCAAGAAAACTCCAAAGAACTAAAACACAAGGCGGGTGAAGTTATACAAAAAACAGGTGAGTACTTACAAAAAGAATAAGTATTACAAGCATCTACTTGGTATGAGCTGTATGTCACAATACAGTGAAAAATAGCTCATACTAATACATAACAATGCTTTTCTATGAAGCCTTACAACCTGAAGCATTCTCTTTCTTTTTCCGACAAGATTTTTTATTCGCAAGTGCTGAAGACACAGAATCATATTTAATATACTTAGACAGCACCCATCCTCGCCTTCCACGCCATGAGATCTTTTGCCAACTCACATTGCTATATATTCTTGGCTTAGACTTCTCAATTAACCATGTTGCCTTACGCGGAATAGTACGAATCACTTTGGAATGAGTAGTAGGATCACGATAAAGTTTAATGGGATTTTTAGACGCTCCATTTGCCTTTACCATAAATAATCTTAAATCATCTTTTGCCTGAACAGACATGGATAAAGATAAAGATAAAAAACATACAAGGAAAATACTACCTATTATTTTTTTCATATCGCCCTCCTTAGTTCTATAAAAAACAGTTCGAAATATGGTAGCGCGGAACCTAAAAAATAACAAATTGAATAGCTAACTATTTAATGAATATGATTAAAAACCCAACAGAACATATATTATTTAAGCAAAAAATAGTGTTTTAAGTCATAAAAATATCAAGAGCAAACCCAATATAACTACCTATAAAATAAGAATTTAATAATATAATTTTATATTGTTATAGACTAACAGACGTTTTTTCACACCATGCTACTTGAATTCATCCTTGTTCAAGCAGCAAATATTTATGTTCTATTTAACCTTGTTGCATAGGCACTAAGGTAATTTCAACACGTCGATTTTGTGCTCGCCCATAATCAGAATTATTATCAGCAATTGGCCTGCTTTCACCATAACCTACCGCAAGCATACGATTACTAGCAACATGTCGCTGAGCAAGATGGTTTTTCACACTATTTGCACGCTGAATAGAAAGTGTATGATTATATTGATCACTGCCTCGACTATCGGTATGGCCAGCAATTTGAATAGTCGTTTTTTCGTACTGAACTAACGTACTTGCAAGTGAATCAAGAACAGAATAAAACTGCGGTTTTATCTCTGCCCGAGCTGTATCAAACGTAATACTATCTGGCATCACAAGGGTAATATTATTACCTTGTCGATTAACTTCTATTCCAGACCCAGCCACCGTCTGACGTAATGCTTCTTCTTGTCTATCCATATAAGCACCAATAGCTGCACCTACACCCGCACCCACAGCACCACCAATAACTACTCTTTTATTATCATGATTACTTGTTGATTTACCAACAACAGCGCCTGCCAGCCCACCTAAGATAGCCCCTTGTTGTGCTTTGGTCAGATTGGTTTCTGTACAAGCTGTTACGCTCAAAATAACTAACCCACTTATTAGAATTTTTTTCATACTTTTATGTCTCTATTTATTAAGCTAACGCATTAGTCAACACATCCGCGTTAGAATTCCCCAGTTTGAGATGAAACATTATTATATGCGATCATTTATCGCTCAACTATAAAATATTCATCCTAGCTAACATAAAGGGTGTTTCATGACATACTCAGCGTATTACTTATTTTATTATCTAACCATAGAAACAGGATAAAAATACAACAACAAGTAGCTGATTTTGATTTAAAACAACACTCAATTTCACAAAAACAACACAATACGATACTATTTAACAACAAGAACTTTTTGGTTAAATAAAAATAACTCAACCTGTACCCAAAACATTACAGTAAGTACTTATGAAAAAAATATTACAAGCGGCTATCATTTTACTCACCTGTTCATTGAGCACTCATGCTAAGGAAAATCAAAATCCGACTACAAAAATATTTGATGATGGGCTGCCAGTAAATAATTCTTATCAAGGTAACCAAGCTCTCCCTTTTGG
>DRMA01000091.1 GCA_011375245.1 Thiothrix sp.
CTGAATATGAAAATAAACTTAAACTTAAACTTAATGCCATTATGTTTAAATGGCATAAGAAAAATAGTAACGCTTCTTAGTGTTTTACTCGTCGCTTACTTATTACCAACGCTTGCCATCGCGGAAGAAGCAACACATGCCGCACAATCCGCCTTAGACCTAACCAATAGTGCTGTTGGCTTTGCTGCTATTGGCGTTTTTCTTATAGCTTATTTATTGGTAATGACAGAAGAACATACGCATTTGCGTAAATCCAAACCTGTGATTATTGCTGCAGGGATTATCTGGGCAATGATTGGTATGGTTTACATGAATCATGGTATGTCTGAAATGGCAGAACATGCCGTGCGCCATAATCTACTAGAATATGCTGAGTTAATGTTGTTTTTGTTGGTCGCAATGACCTACATCAATGCCATGGAAGAACAAGGCGTTTTTGATGCATTGCGTTCATGGCTGATTCGAAAAGGCTTTAGCTTTCGTGCTTTATTCTGGTTGACAGGCTTTTTAGCCTTTTTCATTTCACCCATTGCCGACAACCTCACCACCGCCTTACTCATGTGTGCGGTAGTGCTTGCTGTTGGTGGCGACAACCAACGTTTTGTCGCACTCTCGTGTATCAATATTGTTGTTGGAGCAAATGCAGGTGGAGCATTCAGTCCCTTTGGTGACATTACGACGCTCATGGTGTGGCAAAAAGGCATGGTTGAATTCTGGGGCTTCTTTGCGCTTTTTATTCCAGCCTTAGTCAACTTTGTCGTTCCTGCCGCCATTATGCATTTTGCTATTCCTAATGAACACCCTACAGGGAATGATGAACATGTTGCTATCCATAGAGGGGGGAAGCGTATTGTTGCATTGTTTTTACTGACGATTGCAACGGCGGTTAGTTTCCACAACTTTATCGGCTTACCACCTGTGATTGGTATGTTAACAGGCTTGGGCTATTTGCAGCTATTCGGTTATTTTTTAAAGATGACCGATGGTGATCCCTCCAATGACCATTTGCCCTCAAAAGTAGGACGTTTTGATGTATTTAATGAAATAGCCCGCTCAGAATGGGATACCTTATTATTCTTTTACGGTGTTGTACTTTGTGTGGGAGGCTTAGGGTTTTTGGGGTATCTAGGACTTGCTTCTGATTTAATGTACAGCCAATGGGGGGCAACTAGTGCTAATGTTACGGTAGGTGTATTATCTGCCATTGTTGATAATATCCCTGTGATGTTTGCTGTTTTGACAATGAATCCTGATATGAGTACCGCACAATGGCTATTGGTTACACTCACCGCAGGCGTGGGAGGAAGCTTATTATCTATCGGTTCAGCCGCTGGTGTTGCATTGATGGGGCAAGCCAGAGGTCAATACACTTTCTTTAGCCACCTAAAATGGACACCCGCAATTGCCCTGGGTTATATAGCGAGTATCTTGGTGCATATGTGGCTTAATTTTTAAGGAGAAACAATCGCTCTTATGTATATTTTAGCCATAGAAGATAATCCTGATCTGGTCGAAAATCTTTATGATTTTTTTGAAGTACGAGGACACATCATCGATGCTGCCTATGATGGTAAGAGCGGTCTACAATTTGCACAACAAAATACGTATGATGTGATCGTACTTGACTTGATGCTACCTGACATTGATGGTTTTGAAGTCTGTCAAACACTCCGCATACAAGGTTGTAATTTACCGATACTAATGCTAACCGCCCGTGACACCTTGGATGATAAAATTTTGGGGTTTACGAGTGGTGCCGATGATTATTTAGTTAAACCATTTTCGTTACAGGAACTTGAAGTGCGTTTGCAAGCACTGGTTCGACGTGCGCGGGGTGAGGTCAGCAAAGCTTGTTTATCTGTTGCTGACCTAACCTTCAACCCCACAACGTTAATCGTCAAGCGAGGCAGACAGCGTATTGAATTGCCACCGATTCAACTAAAAATATTAGAGCGTCTGATGCGACAATCACCACAAGTTGTTTCACGACAGGATATTGAACATCATATTTGGGGAGAAAACCTCCCTGAAACAGACTCTTTACGCGCACATCTGCATACCTTGCGAATGTTGATTGACAAGCCTTTTACCCCACATTTATTACAAACAGTACGGGGCATGGGGTATCGTATTGCTGAACTTGATGCGTTTTAGCCTTCGTTATCGTGTTGCGCTTGCTTTTTTAATGTTAGGTTGGTTAATTAGCATGGCAATGGGAGGAACGCTTTATTGGCTGACGATTAGCTTGGAAAAGGAGCTGATTGAGGAAATAATTTCAACGGAACTAGAAGATTATATCAGTAGTTACACGCTTGACTCTCCTCTCCCCCCTCCATCAAATACACATTTTCAAGGCTATGTGATAACGACAAAGAGTCAGACTACGTTACCTAATGAACTGCAACACCTTCCCTCAGGATTAAATCATATAAAGCATATAAAGATGAATGGGGTAGGCTATTATGTAAAATCAAGAGTACATAATACAACACGCTTTTTCATGTTGTATGCAGATGAAATGATCAGGCAACGAGAAAACGAGTACCTTGGCTTTCTTGCTATTGGCATTGGCTTAATGACGTTACTTTCTGGCACCTTAGGATTTTGGTTAGCAGATCAAGTTATTACTCCCGCCTCTCTTGCTCAGCAAGTCTCAACCATGAACCCTCATTATAGCCCAAGCCCACTGCCGATCAACGCCATACATCCACTGGATGAGGTCGGAAAACTAACACAGACAATCGACAGCTATCATCAACGACTAGCAGATTTTAATGAACGTGAACGCGCCTTTACCAGTAATGTCAGTCACGAATTGCGTACTCCCTTGGCAGTGATTAAAGGTGCTGCTGAAGTAATGCTTGCTCAAAAAAATCACAGTCTAGGTGATCAAAGGCGTATAGAACGCATTGCGCGTGCCGCTGCACAGATGACACGGTTAACAACCGCGTTACTTACCTTAGCGCGTGAGGAATCAGATAATGAGCAGAAGCATCAATATCCTGTAAAAAAAATATTACGGCAAGTAGTCAATGAACACCAGTATTTATTGAACCATAAATCCGTAGTGGTCAAACTTCATACCCATCATGACTTGCTTATTACTAGCGATCCCACGCTTTTATACGTGGTGCTGGCTAATATTATTCGCAATGCATACAGTTATACCAGCCAAGGCACGGTGCATATTCGCTTAGAAGGCAAGCGTGTTGTTATTGAGGATACAGGGGTAGGAATGAAAAAAGATCAATTGTTACGAATGTTTGATCGTTATTACAGTGATCATCATGCAAATGGTGGGCACGGTATCGGATTATCATTGGTCAGGAGGATATGCGAACGCTATAGCTGGAGAATATCGGTACATAGTCGGGAAGGGCAAGGGACTTCTGTTGAACTGCGCTTATGAATACATTTTTGACTGGTAGTGATAAAAATCAGTATATGCTAATATACTTAAACTGTAGCAATTATAGCAACTATAGAAAGTCAGATAATTGTATTCATCGCTTAGAAGCCATATGACTGGCTGGAACAATAAATGTGAACCTCATTATCTGAATATTTATATATTAAACTAACCCATTATTAGAAGTTTCCCCATGCATACATTTTTTCCCTTTCTCATCTGGTTTAAGCTTATTAATAAAGCAAGCTTAAAAGCAGACTTCATGGCTGGCATAACAGGCGCGGTTATTGTTCTCCCTCAAGGTGTTGCCTTTGCGACCATTGCAGGCTTGCCTCCCGAATACGGTCTTTATACAGCAATGGTGACACCCATTATTGCCGCCTTATTTGGCTCATCGTACCATTTGATTTCTGGCCCGACGACAGCCATTTCCATTGTGGTGTTTTCATCCATTAGCCATTATGTTGAACCAGGTTCGGCAGAATTCGTATCAATGGCATTAACCTTGACTTTTCTTGCAGGGGTTTATCAACTCGCCTTTGGGCTGGCTCGACTCGGTGCTTTAGTCAATTTTGTATCCCATACGGTCGTTATTGGCTTTACCGCAGGCGCGGCAATTTTAATTATTACCAGTCAAATGAAGAGTGTTTTAGGCATAGCGATTCCTAAAGGGGAATCTTTTTTACATACATGGTACGACGTATTTGCTGGTTTTCAGCATATTAATCTCTACATTCTTGCTGTAGCTACCATTACGTTACTTGTCGCTATTGCATCAAAACGCTTTTTTCCTCGTTTACCCAACTTATTGATTGCATTAATTATTGGTGGTCTAACAGCTTCATTATTACAGGGTGAACAACAAGGTATACAGTTTATTGGTGAAATCCCTGCTAAACTTCCTCCGTTATCACTTCCTGATTTTTCTTTTGCAACCTTAAAAATGCTTGCACCTGATGCCTTTGCAGTTGCCTTGTTAGGACTCATTGAGGCCGTTTCAATTAGTCGTGCTATTGCATCACAATCGAATCAACATATTGAACCTAATCAAGAATTTATTGGACAAGGATTGTCAAATATGGGGGGGAGCTTTTTTTCCAGCTATGCAGGTTCTGGTTCTTTCACTCGTTCAGGGGTTAATTATGCCTCAGGTGCTAAAACCCCCTTATCCGCGATCTTTGCTGCCATTATTCTTGCTTTAATCGTATTACTCATTGCCCCGTTAACACGCTATCTACCCACCGCAGCAATGGGAGGGGTTATTTTGGTCGTTGCCTATAGCTTGATTGATTTCCCTCATATAAAGCATATTATTCACAATAGTAAAACCGAAACGGCGATTTTGCTAACTACTTTTTTTGCGACCTTATTCCTTGAATTAGAATTTGCCATTTATATGGGTGTATTGCTTTCTCTCGTTATTTTTCTCGCTAAAACATCCATTCCTGAAATTGAGACCTTAGCGCCTGACAAAGACGAGAAAACGGGTAAACACATTCTAACAAATATCAATGATAAGCCTTTAAACCAATGTCCTCAATTCAAAATTATTCGCTTTGATATGTCGATTTATTTTGGCTCGATCTCCCATATGCAAAACCGTCTGCACAAGATCGTTGAAAATGAACGTATTTATCATATTCTCATTGAAGGCAGTGGTATCAATCTCATTGATTTAAGTGGTGCTGAAGCACTTGTAGCCGAGCATAAACGACTACAAGCACTAGGTGGAGGTTTGTATTTTGTTGGGCTTCATTCCGCTGTTTATGAGTTTGCTGCTAGAACCTGTTTTATTAAACAAATTGGCGGTGAAAACTTTTTTGATGCTAAAAAAGATGCTATTCATAGTATCTATTCTCGGCTTAATAAAGATGTTTGTGCCAACTGTCAGGTTCAGGTTTTTCGGGAGTGCCGATACTGATTGTTGGTTTTTATCAGAAATTACCTGCCTTTATTGGTATTGCCCTGAAATCGAGTTGCAATTACATGACAATACCAATACTAATAAAGCTATAAAACATCAGATTATTTATTCTTTGTTCCTTTGTCTCATAAATGGTAAGGGCTACCATATAGTTTTAAGTACGCTTCCTTACCAATAACGTCACTGTGATGTTTGTAATATAATTTTTCAACATTCAGTTTACCGACATAATATCCCATTATTGCTAGTGATCTTGCAG
>DRMA01000092.1 GCA_011375245.1 Thiothrix sp.
TTCTGCTGTTATAACAATGACCACTGCTTTTGCCGTCACAGATTTTACAGGACCACCACCTGCAGGTGACCCGTCGGCTTATACAGGCCCCTTAGTTGGAGAACAACTGAGTCAAGATTTAAAAAACTTACCACCACCGATGGAAGGGGGGCTGGAAACCCAAAACGGTGCAACTGCTGATGCAGGTATTAATAATGGTCTAACCACAGGGACACAAGCACAAGGTGGAGGGGGTGGTTACGATGTCCCTACGGGGGGAGCTGCTAGCCCACTTTTTTCTGCTCAAGCGTTTTCACAACAGATGTTACGTTTTGAAGAGTTTGGTAATCAAAAACTCGATCCTACCGTCACTGCAGGCACGAGTCCTTTCCCTGTTCCTACAACAGGTGCTGCCCCCTATCAAGATCCAAACAATGTAGCGGCAAGTCAACCCGCAACAACAGCTTTAGATAGTTTTCTATCACAGCCAGGTATTTTTCCTTTCCCTTCTGAGTTTTCTAATATTAGCGATGCCAACCCATGGACAGCAACGGTTGCTAGCTTTTTAGGGCGTAGCCTCGATGGTGCGCCAATGGAAGGACGACCTGGTGGACAAGGTTGGGCGCATCAACGTTGGAATGAGTTTTATCCACAATCTTACGTCAAAACGGCTCAGGCAGGGGCGCGTGTTAATGGCGGTATCCGTGACTCGCTACAATTGCATCACTACAACACTGGCGAATTTGGTGTTAATGGTTTGTATCATAATACAGCGGGCGTTGCGGCAACATCAGGAACAACAGCAGGGATTGATATTGCTTTCCATCCTAATATGCCCGTACAGAATCATAAAAGCCTATGGACCTTTGATGGTACATTACCGCCTAAATTGATGATGGCACGCGTGGGAGAACCAATAGTCATGCGTCATTACAATGCGCTCCCCATTGACCCAACGGCTAATCGTGGCTTTGGTTTGCATACCATTACGACACATGAACACAATGGACATAATCCTGCGGAAAGTGATGGTTTTGCCAATGCTTTCTTTTTCCCTGGTCAATATTATGATTATCGTTGGCCAATGCAAATTGCGGGCTATGATAGTGTCAATACAGATGCAACCGATAGTAAAGCCTCTTATCCTTGTGTAGCAGGGGAAAAGCTTTTTGTTAATGACCTCAATCCTGGTTTAAAAGATTGTACCAATGGCTTAATTAAAATACGCGGTGATCATCGTGAAATTATGAGCACACACTGGTTTCATGATCATATGCTTGATTTTACAGCGCAAAATGTCTACAAAGGCAATGCCGCGATGATGAATTATTACAGTGGTAAAGATCGAGGTAATGAAGCAGTCAATGATGGTGTTAACCTCCGTTTCCCCAGTGGCACCGCATTACCTTGGGGTAATCGTGATTATGATGTTAACTTATTGCTTGCAGATAAAGCATGGGATCAACAAGGACAACTATGGTTTAATATCTTTAATCTGGATGGCTTTGTCGGTGATGTAATGACAACGAATTGGCTCTATAAGCCCTATTTAGATGTACGCGCTCGCCGTTACCGTTTCCGTATCTTAAATGGCTCGGTTTCACGTTACTTCAAACTCGCATTAGTGCAAGAAGTCGCAGGACGAACAACAGGAGAAATTAATGGAGCATCAGGGCAAAATGTCTCATGGAATCGCATTCCCTTTCATATGATTGCGAATGATGGCAATATTTTAGAACATGCTATCCCTTTTGATGGAAATACTGATCTTGATAGTAATGGTAATGCAGCCGAGCATAAAGGTGTTTTGCCAACGCAAGCCATTGCAGAGCGTTACGATATTATCGTTGACTTTTCAAAGCATGGCTTGAAAGCGGGTGATAAATTATATTTTGTCAATTTACTCGAACATAAAAATGGTAAAAAAGTGGAGGGTACGGTTGATTTAACGGAGGTACTTCAAGGAGATTATGCTGCGCAAAAAGTGGTTGATAGCAATACAGGTATTGCCCATTGGGAAGATGCTGATCCTGTTGTGGGTAAGTTTCTTGAACTTCGTGTACAAGCCTATAGTGGCACGGATCAAAGCATGGATCCTGCTCAATATGAACCTGGCGGTATTGCAATGACCGAGTTACCTTGGGATCGCAATAAGCCAGCTGATGTTGCTAAAATTAATAATGCCCGTCATCGTGACTTTGATTTTGGTCGTTCGTCAGGAACCGATAAAGCGCCGTGGACGGTAAAAACGGACGATGGTTCAGGATTATTTGCCGATACTCGCCGACTGTCTGCCGCGCCACAATTGGCAACAGGACCAACTGCCGCAGGATTTTCAGGTGATGGTACGCGTGAAGTTTGGAAGCTTTCAACAGGAGGAGGCTGGAGTCATCCTATCCATATTCACTTTGAGGAAGGGGTGATTATCAGTAAAGACGGTGAATTACCGCCGTTATGGGAGCGTGGCGCACGCAAAGATGTTTTCCGTCTCGGCAATGAAGATGATGCTGCACGCGATATGGAGATTGCTTATCACTTCCGCGAATTTGCAGGGAGCTTTGTAGAGCATTGCCATAATACGCAACACGAGGATCATGCAATGTTGTTACGTTGGGATATTGAACACCCTGGACAAGTAAAGCTCATGCCTGCGGTTATTCCTACATGGGATGGGGTGGAATATATTGATACAGTTGCCCTACCAACATTCCGCACGGGTGATGGCACAGGACCAACGGAAGGTCTTCCGAATTAAATTTTATTGAAACAGTACCTTTTCTCTCTTAATTAAGGTTATAAAAGTATCATTTTAATGGCGAAAAAAATGACTAATGTAGGTTGGGTTAGCTTTGGCGTAACCCGACAAATCAGTCGTTTATTGCCATATTCTGTCGGGTTACGCTACGCTAACCCGACCTACGTGGGATACTTTCATAGCATCATTGCCTAGAGGGAGAGGGTATTTATTAATTAAGGCTTATTTATGAATATTCCTACTCCTCTTTTTATAAAACTCATTATATTGAGTGTTTTTTTATTTATTATTGGTTCATTTGCGCAAGGACAAGGACAAGGACAAGAGCAAGATAAAGATACAAGTAAAAACACAAGCAATGAAAAAACAGAAAAAATAGAAAAAAAACAAACTCAAAAACAGCAAAAAAAAGCATCTGATATATGGGGTAAAGATTACTTTCCCAATATAGAATTAACCACTCACAACGGCGAAAAAGTAAAATTTTTTGATGACCTCATCAAAGGCAAAGTAGTCGCCATTAATTTTATTTTTACCAGTTGCCAAGATATCTGTCCTGCTGAAACCGCTCGCTTAAAAAAAGTTGCGGACATTTTGGGTGATCGCATGGGCAAAGATATCTTTTTCTATTCTATTTCTATTGATCCTGATCGAGATACTCCTGAGGTTTTAAAGAACTACGCTAAGAAATTTAATATAGGAGCAGGTTGGACCTTTTTAACAGGTGATAAAGAAGAAATAAGATTATTACGCAAAAAACTAGGTTTATACATTACCGATATTAGCGAAGCAGAAAGAACCTTATCCGACCATAATGTTAATTTAATCATTGGTAATCAAGCATTAGGACGTTGGGTAAAACGCTCTCCCTTTGAAAATCCTTATGTGATTGCGAATCAAATGGGCAACTGGCTTCAAAACTGGAAACAGGTACGAAAAAAACGGAACCGCTATGAAAATGCGCCTGCTTTGCGTCAAATCAGTGAGGGCGAAATGAAGTTTAGAAATATGTGTACCGCGTGTCATGTCATTAGTGGTGGAATTGCCAAAATCCCAAGTACAAAACAAGTGGGACCTGATTTATTTGGTGTGGTCGAAAGAAGAGACCCCGCATGGCTAACCCGTTGGCTGATAGAGCCTGATAAAATGCTGGCTGAAAAAGACCCCATTGCAATCGCGTTAAAAGAAAAATATCAGGTTGTGATGCCTAATCTTAGCTTATCGCCGAAGAACACCGAGAATATTATCCAATATATTGCCAATGAAACACAGCGATTAAAGACCGTGGCTGAAAAGCGTAATAAGACCACCAGCAAAAATATTTTAACAAAATAATAAAGACGTTGTAGACCTGTAGGGCGGATAAGGAACGCCATCCGCCGCATGGCTACGTAACATGGTGGATGGCGTTCCTTATCCACCCTACGAAGTTGTGTTCTTAGTTTTCAATTTCGATCTCCATTTCTCGTTCCCATGCTCCAGCATGGTGGATGGCGTTCCTTATCCACCCTACGAAGTTGTATTCTTAGTTTTCAATTTCGATCTCCCCATTCCTTATTGTGGGGGGATTTGATGAAAAAGTACCGTTATTGACCTGAATCACTGTTCCTGTTGTCACTTGGCTGAAAAACTGATCCAAACTAATATTATTACCCTCTTTATTCTTGATAGATTGTGCACTACTAGCATCAATAGTAATACCAAGAATACTAAAACGTGATGCCGCATTACTTGGGTTGGCAAGAGGGCCACGTAAACGGGTATCGTTAGAATCAGCATTACCACGGTTTCTGATTCTCTCTGCAAATACCCTGCCTGTTTTATCAACAAAACCTCTGATTTCTACTTGTTTCAATCCATTGGGTTGCAATCCATTGTTTGTATTATTAATTTCGTTGCGGGTACTACTATTTGTAGTAACGCTAATTACATCCATAATATCAAAGGTTGCTGCTAATCCTCCGATGGGAACATTGAGCGGCGCTTCAATACGCACACGAGACTGGCGGAATCTAATTTTATTGGCCATTATTTCACGAGTAGATGTACTCG
The DNA here is from genome assembly GCA_011375245.1 of Thiothrix sp. Lineage (GTDB taxonomy): Bacteria > Pseudomonadota > Gammaproteobacteria > Thiotrichales > Thiotrichaceae > HyVt-477. Next base: position 4,787 of record DRMA01000092.1, read on the forward strand.
TATCAACCGTGCCTTCTGCTTCAAGACGCACACCGACAATAATATCGGCAACTGTCCCACCAATAAACGTTGTTGTTGGGGTAATAATAATAGGTTGATCACTTACCATGATTCGCGTTATAGGACTAGTATTGACTGTTGATACAATGCCTTCAAAGTTAGCAGGTAGAATACTAGCAGGGATATCATCGGGTATATACAAGGTATCCTCATCACATTCGATGCCAGTGACTGTTGTTAGAGGTTCTCCTGCACGGAATGTTCGATCAGGTGTTAAGGTGATTTCTACTCTAACGCCTGCCTGTAAACCATTGCTGCATTCTTTAGGGGTAATGTTACCCAAGTTGACCACTTGGCTACCTATACTTAATTGTGTTGCTGTGACACTACTAAGAGTTCCAGTCAACCTCCATGTTGATACACCATTCGCTTTATACGCTACGCGGGTTGCTTGTATCGTATTATTTGCTCCTAAATAACCACTGACTTCAATCATGTCACCTACAGAAAGATCTTGTCCTGTTGTATTAACCAGTACTGTATCACCTGTTATTTCAATCGTTTGGTCAAATATCTGCAATGGAGTTGTTGACGTAACAGAGCCTTTGAATTGCGTTCTAGCAAAGACGCGCAATGCTGTACCCGTTGTAATATCATCACTGACATCCGTTGCAACATAAATGTGTACGAAAAGACCTAAACCTTGCTGACGAAGTTCTGTTTCAGAAATAGGAACATCATCAAGAAAAATTTGCGTGTCATTATTAAGTTCAAATTTACGCGTACCATTAATAAAGATACTACCGAAAGCGGTAATTTCACCTGTTCCTGTCCCCCCTAAGCCTGAACCGATGCGACTAATAGCCGTATTACCGCTAAAACCAGCATTACTCCCACTGCCCCCACAAGCGGTTAAAAATAAAACCAAACTTAGCAAGGTAAGGTTAGATCTCAGTATACTGGCAAATATTTTTTTCATTATTTTAATGGGTTATAGTGAACTTGGGTATAGTAAGCTTAGCATAATTATGGCGGTATTTTAAAAAACACTTATTAAGTGTTAGCTTTATTATTAACGCATTATTTTTCAATGTATTTTCAATAAAAAAATCTCAAAATAAACATCATGTAACTTGTTGTAATCCTTTTTGGTTTAGAATTTTTATTGTACCATGACGAAGTTCAATCAATGCTTGAGATTTTAAATAGCGTAATGCTCGCGTAATAACTTCCCGTGTTGTGCCAAGTTCATTGGCAAGATTTTGATGGGTAGTAATACATAAGGTTTCATGCGTATTTATGCTTAACCAATCGGCTAAACGTTTATTTAATTTATCAAATGCCACACTGTCAGTCAGTTCGACTAAATTATGGAGACGTGTAGCCATATGACGAAAAATATACATGCGCCATACTTCATTATCATTCATCCATTGAGTAACCTTAGCAGCAGGAATTAACATCCCTTCGAGTTCTTCGTCAACTGTGGCTATAGCAGGGAAGTCTGTTTTATTTAATATGCAGCTAATCGAAAGGAAGCAGGTATCAAAAGGATGCACACGGTACAAGGTTATATAGCGTCCATCTTTAGATAAACTTGATACTTTAAGGCAACCTTTAGTGACAACAAGTAAATCTGTGCAAGACACTCCCATTTCGCAAACAACATGATTAGTCGCTAAATGAATAGATTTAATGTCTTTTTTCTGCTGTTTAAGAAATTTCATGTGTGCAGGTAAATCTATCATTATTGAAGTTTCCATATGAAACGCTCCATTCTGGTTGTTTCTCCTACTAAATGTTATGACTACTATTTAGTTGAAGTTATTAATACTTGATGGGGGATGATTTCATTTGACAAAATAAATGTCAAGTGGGAAATTATCACACGCAAGTAGTTATTATAGTGGTAAGATAGAAAATTATTAGATAATTTGTAGGTAAATGACGACAATCAGTTTTTATGTAAAAAAATTATCAATAAAAAGATATTATAGATAATAATAAGTTAATACCGCGCTAAAAAGGAATGATGAGTTAATGCCACCTGTAAAAAAAACAACCTATAATCCTTCAAAAGAAGTGACTAAAGCGCTACGCTTTTTGCTGTATCCTTTGGTGAAACTCATGCTGAGATATCAAATTACCTACCCCTTTATTATAAAACTATTAAAAGAAATTTATGTGCAAGTTGCAGAACAAGAATACAAAATTAAAGGGAAACGACAAACTAATAGCCGTATTAGTCTTATATCAGGGGTACATCGAAAAGACGTTAAAGTGTTACGAGGCATAACTTTTAATTATGAGGATGACTTACCTGTTGGAATGACACTAAGCAACCTACTCATTATACGATGGTGTGCAGAAACTAAATACCTTAATAAAAAAGGAGAGCCACTCCCCTTACCACGTTTGAATAATAGTGTCGCTAAAAAGCACCATAAAAAACAAGATGAACACCTTTCTTTTGAAGCGCTGGTGCGTTCAATAAATAAAGATATTCGACCACGCTCAGTACTTGATGAGCTATTGCGATTAAAAATTGTTCATGTTTGTGCTGATGATAAGGTTTGGCTTCACAAAAATGCACTTGTTTCTGATGAAGGTTTCAAAGAAAAAGCGATTTACCTTGGTCTTAACCTACACGACCATATTGCAGTGTGTACGCATAATATGTCGGATAAAAAACCATCCATGTTAGAACGCTGCTTACATTATGATAAGTTAACTGCGGAGGATGTAGAGGTGTTAGCAACCAAGGCAAGAAAAATGGGCATGGAAATGTTGCAAATCTTAAATAAAGAGGCCTTTGAATTACAAAAAAAATCCGCAGGCAAAAAAGAGGCGGATAAACGCATAAATTATGGCATCTATTTTATGCGTGGTGAAATGTCTGATTTTGGCAGTGATGATGAGCAAGATGAGAAGTAATATTCATAATCGTCGCATAACTATTATTACACCTTTTTTAATTATTCTATTTCTTCAACACTGTTGAGATATTTTAGCAATCTTAATTTTTTCTGTTTTTCTGCCTGTTTTTTCCCCTTCTTTTATCCCTGCCTTTTTACCTTTTTGTTCAGCCGTATATAACAATGATGTTTTATACATCTTATTCTCTGCAGGGTAGATAAGACACGCCATCCACCATGCTACGTAGCCATGCGGCGGATGGCGTACCTTATCCGCCCTACAACGTCTTTATTATATAGAGAAAAATTGCCCGCTATTGGTATTAGCCAAAAGGCTAAACCTGCTCAACTGACACTCCTGAATATTTATCACTCAACATTCAGCAGAAACCTTGCATCCTTGAAAATATAAGCTATATTACTGTCTATGCGCGATTTAAACCCCGTGCTTTCTCGAACATTGAGAAGCTGAACAACTCAGCAAAAGTGCCCCGCCAAGCTGCTTGCAACAGCGAAGCCAGGACTTCACTTATCAATCATCAACATATACAAAAAGGAGTGACAAATGCGTCACGAATTATATCGCCAGTACAAAA
>DRMA01000093.1 GCA_011375245.1 Thiothrix sp.
GAGGGAACTGAAAAAGTTATTGATCTTATTAGTGCAGGAAATAGCTTTGCTGAGGCAATTATCTTTCGTGAAATGGAAGGTTATCCTGTTAATGCCGAAGCTTTGGAAGATTCAAGTGTATTGCGTATTGAGGCAATGACCTATAAAAATATGCTACGAAAATCTCCTGAAGCATGTTTTAGAGCTATTGCTACATTAAGCCAGCGTTTGCATTGGCTAATGGCAGAGATAGATCGTTTGACGTTACATAATGCGACCTATCGCTTGGTTAGTTATTTATTAGAAGATGTTTCTAGTCATTCAACTGAGCAAGTAAAAATTCATCTTTCTGTGCCTAAGCATGTGATTGCATCACGTATTTCGGTAACGCCTGAGACATTTTCTCGAACGCTAAAGACGTTATCAAGCCAAGGTATGTTAGAGGTCAGTAAGCGCCATATTATTATCTATAATCCTGAAGCGCTACAGAAACTGGTATCACTTTAAATGACATTTATTTTTTGCTAAATAATAGATGTATATCTGATATATATCTGATGTATATCAATAAGGCTAGCAAAAGAACGGTATTCTGGATGGTAGATTTCGACTAACATCAATTAATAATAAATGATTGATCATTTATAAGTAGAGGGATATTTATATGGATATTTTTAAAAATATATTGGTTTCAATTGATTTTAAAGCCAAAACAGAGCAAGCAAAAATTGATCGTGTTTTAGAGCTAATATGGAAAGATGAATCAATTGCATTAACGTTTATTTATATTGCCCCTGAGGTCAAGCCAGATCCAGAAACGTCCATTGTTTCCTCTAAAAATCAGCAAGAATCCTTAGTTAAACATGGACAAGAGCGGCTCGATATTTTGGCAGCTTCTTTTAAAGACGATCTTCCGCTTAATAATAAAATTACTTGTTTGGTTAAGATAGGCAAACCCAGTGTAGCGATTATTCAGCAGGTTTTGCAGGGAAAGCATGATTTACTCTTGGTCAGTACCCGAGTTAAGACCTTTACTGACAATTTATTAGGTAATACGACAATGGAGATTATGCGTCGTTGTCCATGTCCGATATGGGCGGTAAAACCTGAGCCAGCAGAACGAAAAAAGATCATGGTTGGAATTCATTTCGATGAAAAAGTCAAAGATCGTAACAAGGCATTAAATCAAGAGTTGTTAAGACTAGCAATGATGTTTAAAAGTGATTCAACACGTGAGATGCATTTGGTAAATGTTATGAGTAAAGCGAACCCCGAACAACATAAACAGTATGTGTTGGATTTGGAACGTTTTGCTAAAGAGGTGATGGATTCTGAGTTGAAAATAACCGTAAAAGTACTTGAGGGTGAGGTTACGACTATGCTTCCAGAGTATGCAAAGCAGAATTCTATTGCATTATTAGTGTTGGGAATGCTCTCTCGAACGGGCTTAAAAGGCTTTTTTATTGGTAATACAGCAGAGAAAATTTTAGATGATATTGATTGTTCTGTTTTGACCGTAAAACCTAAGAGTTTTGTAAGTCCAGTTAGTATTAAGTAGTGGTCAACTACTCACCCCTAAAGGGGCGAGATCAGGTCTTTGGGAGATTCCCCCGCCCTCATGTTAATGAGAGATGCTTGTTAACGAATGTTAATGAAAATAAATCGGTAAGTTTAGTCATTAGTGCTTAGGAACGTGCATGAGTGATGCCGTTATATTGATTAAGGGTGAATATGGAAAAGAACAAACAACCAGTAAATAGTAAGAAAGATGATCAGAACAAAGAGGTAGAAAAAACTGGAAAAATAGCAGAAGCAACTATTACCAATATTGCTAAAACAACAGAATCGGTTAAATCGGTTAAAAAATATGCACCCGCACCGTTTAAAGTCAAATTAACGGAAGGCATTGCACATCGTAATTTAGGTAAAACAGGCGATGACCGTGTGCCAGTGTATATTAAGAAAAGCCATCTTGACTATGAAGCAGAGCTAAAACAATTGCAGTTAGAATTAATGAAACTACAATTGACGATTAAAGAAAAGGGAATGCGTGTTGTTATGCTCTTTGAAGGACGTGATGCTGCGGGGAAGGGGGGAACGATTAAGCGTATTATTGCTAACCTTAATGTACGTGGAATTCGAGTTGTTGCCTTAGACAAGCCAAATGATCAAGAAAAAACTCAATGGTACTTCCAGCGTTATGTAAGACATTTACCATCCGCAGGTGAAATTGTTATTTTTGATCGTTCTTGGTACAACCGTGCGATGGTTGAGCCCGTAATGGGTTTCTGTACGGATGAGCAACATAAACGTTTTCTCAAGTCAGTCCCTATGTTTGAAGCCATGCTGATAAAAGACGGTATTGATTTGTTTAAATTCTATTTCTCAGTGTCTAAAAAGGAACAAAAAAAGCGTTTCAAATCACGTGAAACAAATTTATTGAAGCAATATAAACTTTCTCCTGTTGATAAACTAGCACAGGAATATTGGCATCGTTATAGTATTGCTAAATTCCAAATGTTGAATGAAAGTAATCGAACCATTGCACCGTGGACTATTATTCGTTCTGATAATAAGAAAAAAGCACGTATTAATTGTATCAAGCATATTTTGTCGCATTTTGATTATGAAGGTAAAGTTGCTGATGAAAAATTACAGCCTGATGCTGAGATTGTGGTGTCTGGTATTGATGAAATACAGCATATGGAAGATAACTTGATGACTCCTAAAAAGCTACATGGTTAAGTAGGTTTGTCGTTAACCCGAGCGATGCACTATCCATCCCTCCCCTAAAGAGGAGGGACTTTCGTGCAAATTTCGTTAAAATTGCATCGTTTTCAACATGATTGGGCGTTATCCCATAAAAATAGCGCTAAAGAATAAGATCCACCCAATAATAATCAATGCGATAGCTATCGCGGTTGGTATTGTATAGCCAAAGTCAGACACAATAATACCTCTCAATGTGGTTGTTTAAAATGCCATGCTTAGTTATAGCAATTTAAGCTTTTTCTTATATTGATTTGAATCAATTTTCTGTTCTATTTGATTTGGCAAGCGTTGTTTTTTGACTTAAATTAAGTAATCTTCGGAAATTACTCAGCTTCTCTTATGTATAAAACATTTCTTCGTTTATTTCGTCCTCCTGCCAATACAACCTCTTTAACTGAGAAGGCACTTTCAGGTTTTGTAGCATTGTTGGGGATTGGTTTAATTATGTTCACCAGTCAGTTTTTCTTACCTGATGAAGATATACCTTGGGTTGTTGCTTCTATGGGGGCTTCAGCAGTCTTATTGTTTGCTGTACCTTTAGGTCCTTTATCACAACCATGGTCATTTGTTGGTGGACATTTACTATCAGGTTTAATTGGTGTAACGATTGCGCAATCTATCCCTGACGTAATTATTGCTGGCCCTCTTGCTGTTTCTGTCGCTATCTTTGTTATGTATGTCACAAGGTGTCTGCATCCACCTGGGGGGGCTACCGCATTATCTGCTGTTGTGGGA
>DRMA01000094.1 GCA_011375245.1 Thiothrix sp.
CCAATAACAAACTAGAACTTGCTAATGGTGATACGGTTGAATATGACTATTTACTCATTGCAACAGGTCCTAAATTGTACTTTGCTGAACTAGAAGGCTCTGGACCTGAAGGTCATTCACATTCAGTATGTTCTATTAATCATGCTGAAACATTCTGGGGGCAATATCAAAAGCTGATCGAAAAAGGCAGTGGTACTATTTTAGTCGGCGCAGCCCCCTTTGCTAGTTGCTTTGGTCCCGCCTACGAATTTGCTTTTATTCTGGATACTGACTTACGGAAACGTCGTATTCGTGACAAATTTCATATTAAATTCGTTTCTTCTGAACCTTACATTGGTCACCTTGGTTTAGGCGGTGTTGGCGATTCAAAAGGCATGTTGGAATCTGAAATGCGTAGCCGCCACATTCCATGGGTCATTAATGCAAAAACAACTAAGTTTGAGGCAAATAAATGCTTTGTTGATGTGATGAATGACAAAGGTGAGCTTGTTGAATCACAAGAAATCGACTTCGACATGGCTATGATGCTACCAGCCTTCTTTGGTGTTGATGCAGTAACAGCTGTTGAAGGCTTATGTAACCCTCGCGGCTTTGTCATGGTTGATGAGCATCAGCGTAATCCAACCTACAAAAACATTTATTCTGCGGGTGTTTGCATTGCCATTCCACCTGTAGAGGCAACGCCAGTAGCAACAGGCGCACCAAAAACAGGCTATATGATTGAGTCAATGGTTACTGCCGCAGTACATAATATCCATGCTGAGCTATTAGGTAAAGAACCAGAAGAACAAGGCACATGGGCGGCGTTATGTCTTGCCGATATGGGAGATACAGGAGCTGCATTCCTTGCTATCCCACAAATTCCTCCCAGAAACGTAGCATGGTTTAAGAAAGGAAAATGGGTACATTTAGCAAAAATTGCTTTTGAGAAATACTTTATTCGCAAAATGAAAAAAGGCTCTTCAGAACCCTTCTATGAAAAAACCATGTTAAAAATGATGGGATTGACACGCTTAAAAGATTAATTCACTCTTTCAACTATCAGAAACGGGAGTCTGACATGCTTTATGTCACTCCCGTTTTTTTTGCTCATGACAAAACGATTTAAAATTCAATGAAACTACCTAACAACATTGTTGAAAATGTACAACTTGCCCTTCAAGAAGATATCGCCACAGGTGATGTAACCGCTGAGCTCATTCCTGTAACAGCACAGTCAACCGCTTATATTATTTGCCGTGACACAGCTATTTTAGCGGGAGCTGAATGGCTCAATGAAACCTTTCAACAAATCGACCCTCAGGTAAAAATTAACTGGCACTATGAAGATACAAGCCCTATTGAAGCAAACACCTTAATTTGCACCTTATCCGGTTCTTCGCGTTCTTTATTAAGTGGTGAACGTGTTGCACTCAATTTTCTCCAGCTTTTATCTGCGACAGCAACACAAACGCATCATTATGTTACTGCTATTGAGAATACAGTAACTAAAATACTCGATACCCGAAAAACTATTCCTGGCCTTAGACTAGCACAAAAATATGCCGTTCGCTGTGGTGGTGGTGAAAACCATCGTATGGGTCTTTATGATCGTGTATTAATTAAAGAAAATCACATTATGGCAGCAGGCTCAATCAAACAAGCAGTGACACAAGCAAAACAACAACACCCCGAACTCCTCATTGAAGTTGAAGCAGAAACTATTGATGAATTCCAACAAGCCTCGCAAGCAGGAGCAGATATTATTATGCTGGACAATTTTACGTTAGAAGCAATGAAAAAAGTAGTTTTTCTCAATAATCACCATGTCAAGTTAGAAGCGTCAGGTGGTATAAACCTTGATAGTGTAAAAGCCATTGCAGCAACAGGCATTGACTATATATCCATTGGTCAAATCACTAAAGATGTAATCGCCATAGATTTGTCCATGCGTTTTGAATAACATAATAGCCACAGTAATGCATCTGGTCACTACTAAACCGAGTATTTATTGTGGCATTGGGCAGCTTATTTAGACGTAATTGGGTAACTAAATCTCGTCCTCCTTAATTAGGTTACTTACACTACACTCTAAGTAAGCTGCTTTACTCTTTCCTTAACAAGCATCTAAATGTTTGCTATAGTCTTGAAATACGGGCTTATAAGCATCTACCATTTCTTAATTTTGTAAATTCAGACATGATAATAAAAAAACTAGTTTTACTGTTCCTCCTTCTAAATAGTAGTGCCTTTGCTGCTGCAGATGAAGAAAAATCTTCTCGTTTAAAAGCACTAGCTAATGATATTGGCGTTACTAGTATTACACCTAGTGGTGAACCTTTATCCGCTGAACAAGCATTTAACTATACGTTAAATGCTGACAATAAAACACTCACCGCCTCTTGGCGAGTGGCTCCTAAACACTATCTATATAAGGATAAAATAAAATTTAGTATTCAATCATCCAATGGCATTACCTTAGGTAAACCTATTTTTCCTGCCAGTAAAACAAAAACAGATGTAGCGGGTACACATGAAGTCTTTACTCATGACTTTAAAGTACAAATCCCAGTCAACAATGCTGCTTCTGGTGATGTTATTATTGAAACACGCTATCAAGGTTGTTCAGATCGCTTCAAAATTTGCTATTCACCACAAAAGAAAACACATAAACTCACTTTTCCTGCTGATAAAACAGCCAACATAAAAATTGTAGCAGTAAGCAGTAGTAGTAAAACTAGCCCTAACCCCGTAGTAAAACCAATAAAAGACAATAACGAAGTAAAGCAACAAGTTACAGGAAAATGCGAAGCCTCTAAAGGTGAACAACATAAAGTACTAAGTCAACTCACCAATGCTTCTACGATTGGTGCAATTTTCATCTTTTTCTTAATTGGTTTAGGACTTGCCTTTACTCCTTGTATTTATCCAATGATCCCAATACTTTCCAGTATTATTGTTGGTCAAGGCACTCAAGTCTCAACGAAAAAAGCCTTTGTTTTATCACTTGCTTATGTGTTACCCATGGCAATGATTTATGCCCTTGCAGGTTATTTTATTGGCAATAGTGGCGAAAGCTTACAAGCCATGTTCCAAAATCCTTGGGTTCTGAGTAGTTTTGCCTTTATTTTTGTTTTGCTATCACTCTCAATGTTTGGCTTTTATGACTTACAAATGCCCGCCAGCATTCAAAACAAACTAACCAATATTAGCAATAGCCAAGAAAGTGGCAGTATTCTTGGTGCAGCTATTATGGGTGCATTATCAGCCCTTATTGTTGGCCCTTGTGTTACAGCACCACTCATTGCTGCCTTTACCTATATTGCTGAAAAAGGCAGTTCATTTTTAGGTATGATTGATATGCTCGCCTTAGGGTTGGGTATTGGCTTACCTTTACTACTTATTGGCACCTCAGCAGGACAGTTATTACCCCGCGCAGGTGCTTGGATGGAAACAACCAAGGCTGTCTTTGGAGTCATGATGCTTGGTCTTGCAATTTCAATGCTTGAACGTATTTTACCATCAGGTGTTACCATGTCACTGGCGGCCATTTTATTGATTGTCACAGCTATTTACATGGGCGCATTAGAACCCATAGAAAAAGTCTCTGCTAAACGAGACTCCATTATGAGTTCGCTTAACCCTGTAGAAAAAACAGCGGGAAGATGGCGTGCGATGTGGAAAGCACTAGGGCTTATAGCACTTACTTATGGCATCATGCTCATGATTGGTGCTGCTTCAGGCAAGGGTAATTTATACCAACCTTTGCATGGTGTCTTCGCTAACGCTTCTCAAGACCAACATGAAATTCAATTCCAACAAATTAAAGGTATTGATGGCTTAAAAGCAGCATTAGCTTCTGCTAAGCAACAAAAACGCCCCGTTATGCTCGATTTCTCTGCCGATTGGTGTGCTTATTGTAAGACAATGGAAAGAACAACCTTTGCTGACAAGAATGTACTTGATTCCTTTGAAAACACGCTGTTTTTACAAGCAGACATTACTGACAAAGATGAAGCTGACCAAGGACTACTAAAGGCTGTTGACTTAATGACAACGCCTCCTATGATTCTATTCTTTGACAGTAATGGTGTTGAGCAAAAAGATTATCGTCTTTTTGGTGAAATCACTCCAGAAAGACTTGCAACACATGCTAAAAACTTTATGAATTGTTTTAGAGTCAAGGCTGAGTAATTAGCGAAATAGCCACTACATAAATAAGGGCAGGTTTACATTCACATACCTGCCCTTATCTCTTAACACTTCATTAAAACCGTTTAAGTTAATGAAAAAAACATGGTTTATCTCAGACCTTCATCTTGACCCTAGCCGCCCTCAGCTATTTACGGTTTTATTGGATTTTCTTGATCATATTGAACCACAAGCCGATGCACTTTATATTCTTGGGGATTTATTTGAATTTTGGGTAGGTGACGACCTTATTCAATCTCCCTTAGGCGCTGTTTATCTTCCCATTCTACAACGCCTTAAATCACTCTCTAATCAAGGTATCGCTCTATATTTCATCCAAGGAAACCGTGATTTCCTTGTTCGTGAAACCTTTGTTCAATACATTGGTGCTAAGCTCCTCCCAGATACTCAGGTAATTAACCTCTATGGCAAACCAACACTTATTCTACATGGCGATACGCTCTGCACCGATGATAAAGGCTATCAACGAATGCGCGCTTTGTTTCGGATGAAATTAATCCAAAAAATATACCTATCGTTAAACCTAGAAAACCGTACAAAACGCGCCCAAAGTGTACGTCATGCAACAAAAAAGCAAACACAAGAAAAACACTCTTCAATACTCGATGTGAATCAACAAGCAGTCAAACAACTGATGCAAGAAAATAGCGTAACGCAAATGATACATGGTCATACACACCGCCCTGCCATCCATAAATTAACGATTAATGGAGAAAAAGCAACACGATTTGTACTCAGTGACTGGCATGACAAAGCCAGTTTTATTGAAGCAAGTGAAGAAGGGGTACGACTAGAAATATAAACCGATTCATTTTCATTAACATTCGTTAACAAGCATCTCTCATTAACATGAGGGCGGGGGAATCTCCCAAAGACCTAATGAAGATATTTCTAGCTCCATTCAGGTCGCGGTCAAGGCTAATCGTGCCTGACCTGATGACTCTTGACCCACCTACCTTTTTTAATTCACCTGTCCAACTAACCGTTTGACTTGTATAGGCTTCACACACATCAATCACC
>DRMA01000095.1 GCA_011375245.1 Thiothrix sp.
GGTAAAGATAATGTTATTTCCTTCTACACGCCATTTTTGATATTGCAGCGTTCGCATATTAATGGATTCTGCATCACCATTAGCATATAGCCTAAAGCCTTGCATTTTTTGTTTATTGCCTGGTACGGGTTCCACCCATGATCCAACTAGGGTTTTAAGTATCATATCTTGTGGTAATGGGGTACTAATGCAAGGCATGTTAGCTGAATTATCCACCATTACACGCGCTTGTTTATTTTGATTACGTTGCGGTGGTATACTACCAACAATACAGATGGTCTGTGATGTTACCTTGCTCACTACTAAAAAGGAACGCTTTTTAGTAGCACTTGTATGAACATACACCCGCATAATCATCCCCACCACCGAATTAGTACGACTTCGATTCAGCCGCCATTCAATGGTTGGTCCTAATGTGGTACGTGTACTATTTTTAGTCGTTGTTTCCTTAAAAATAAGGGGATATTGCTGATTATTTCTACTGAGTACAATATATTGTTGTACATCATCTTTTACAATACTAATACCGATATCTTTAAAACTCGGACATTTTTGTACAATGGTTTGCTCACCTGCTCTGCGAGGTTGGCTTGTACAGTGTTCTTTTGCAATCGTTGCATAACTGCTACCAAAACTTGCTGCATAACCTAAAGGCAGTAAGAAAAAGCTGGAAAAAAGCATTAGTAATATTTTTGTTTTCATAAAGCAAGGTTTCCATTAATAAGTTTGATCTGTACCATTCGATCAATCAGTTCGACTATATCGCATCGTACGCTATGTCATGGTGAGTTTAAATATGCAAACCCATTTTATGGTACGATTTTATAAAAAATAGAAAAAACGATAATTCCCATTATTAAGAAGCTTTTCCCTGCTAAGAAGAAAACAGTAAAATAATTGAGTCGATTTTTACACACATTATGTCAAGTAATCAAACATAATAAATACTAAGGATAAATAAATTATCTAATAATATCAATGACTAAGTAATTTTCTTGCTTATTGCTTATTCACCTGTTTTTTTTGATCTAGTGTAATCGCATCTTGTTAAACTTGTTATAGCTCCACTAAACAAGAGTATGAGATGACTGAACCTTTTAAAAATTTACTAAATAAAGACGTTATTGAAACAATGACAATACATCTTAATAAGCATTATGCCGCCTTTGATGCACAGGGTTTTGTTGCAATGGCAACAGAAAATCTGATGGGGCTACGTTTAAAAGAACGTATTGAGCAAATCACTCATTCCCTTATTGAATACCTGCCTAACGATTTTGAATATACAGCAACTATCCTGCTTGCCAGTTTAGATATGCCTTTAGATGATGCTGATAACAACACCACAAAAAAATCTCAGACCAATGGTATTGCTGGTGCAGCAGTGATTCCATTGGTGAAGTATGTTCATCTACGCGGTCAACAGCATTTTGAAACATCAATGCAATTGTTAAAAGAAATGACAAAGCAAACGCCTGTTGAGTTTGAATTGCGTTTTTTTCTCCTACGCTATCCTAATCAAACAATGAATCTATTTACCACATGGGTAAATGATCAGAATCAACACGTACGTCGCTTGGTCGCAGAAGCTTCTAGAACACGTTTACCTGCGGCAACACCTTTACACGCCTATATTGAAAACCCTTCAGCAATACTTGCTTTACTTGAGCAACTTAAAGATGACCAAAGTGCCGATGTACGCCGATCAGTCGCGAATAATTTGCATGATATTGCTAAAGATCATCCTAAGCTAATTACCAACCTAGCAACACAATGGATGCAAAAAGCCAGTCAAGAGCGTCAACAATTACTCTATAGGGCCTGTCGAATGTTAATCCAGAAGGGTGATAAGCAAAACCTTGCCCTTTTCGGTTTTAATCCACCAAAACTGCAAAAAATACAATTTGAAATACTCACGCCAAGCATTGTCTTTGGTGAAGTCTTACAATTTAGAGTGTCATTTAACTCTGCCTCGCATACTGATCAAGCATTGCTGATTGATTATGTTATTCACCATCAAAAAAATAACAGTCATCTTCCTCCTAAAGTATGCCAGTGGAGCAAGATAACCCTAAATTCAGGTACAAGCAGACGGTTTTCTAAAAAGCATATTATGCGCAATACTGCAACACGCGTGTACTGTGCGGGTAGGTATACTGTGGAAGTAAGGCTGAATAGTATTCCAATAGGGGCTGCTGATTTTGAATTACTTATTCCCTAAAAAAAGCCTGCGTGTCATCTATACCACTCAGGCCATTTTTCTTTCGCTACTTCTTGCTACTTAAAGTGTTGAGCATGATTTAACTAAAAACAGCCACACTTTGCTCATTCATCATTCCCATGGTAATACTCATAATCATGGCTTCACTTTGCAAAGTCAGCTTAGGGCAATCATATATCCAACGTAGATTATCTAAAATAGCAAGATCTGCTTGCTGCCACGTTAGTGTTAGAGAGGCTAAATCATAAGCGCCATAGAGTTGCCTAATTTCCTCCTTTGTGAATAGACTACCATCTCCTAGTGTTATGTTTAACGGGTACTCTTTATTAGCCAAGGTATCAAATGGATGCCACTGTTCAAAAAATGTAGTCTGGCTGTTAAGCCCTGTAAAATAAGGAGTATTATTAAGTCGCTCATCATACTGATAAGCATCAACAATGTAACTTGTTTGCAGTACACCATTATCTAGCCATTTATAATTCCAACCCTGAGTTGTTACATAGTGTTCAACCTGAGCACGAGAATAGGTGAAAAAGGTATCTTGCCAAGAAGTGTTGTGGCTAGACATTTCAACCGCCATTTTATCGTTCATCTGGCGAATATAAGCAATGCCTTTTTTGGCTAATTTTTGCCCCAGCGGTATTGCTAGAAGATGTAGGGTAGCTTGTTGGTTATTAGCAATTCGTGTTACTCCTTCCCTCTGCTGTTGTGTTACTGAACGAATGACAGAACAACGTGGGGCATATGTTAAATAGCCAGCCTCTTTATCGGTTTGTAGGTCACTTTTAGTATCATTGCTGTTCGTTGTCAAATTCTGAAAAATGATATTGCCCCATTGTTGTAAGTCACCTAATTGTTGTGATTGAGTATTGATTAGAACGATTAGACCTTTGTCATACCATTGTTCGCGAATAGCATTTTCTAATGCATTCTTGCTATCAAATGCCTGACAATCAAGTTGATACGCTTCCATTGTTAGTGACCATTCATCCTTTTTATTAAAAGGACAGTCATTTCTTATTTTAGTATAAGCAATCATTTTCTTTTTCCTTACGCATTATCTTTAGTCTAGGAAGGGCTTGATTTTTATTCTTGATATACATTGACCTAGCCCTTGTTTAATTGCCTTAAAAATGATTATTAACTAACCATTTGGGGCGATTTTTGCACATACTAGTAATAAGTTATTGGAAAAACAATCGAAATAAGCATTTTTTTATATTTTGTTACAAGAGAGTGTTATTTATCGCTGGTAAGAATACAA
>DRMA01000096.1 GCA_011375245.1 Thiothrix sp.
AAATTTATTCATTTTTTCATTTGTCCCAAAAATCCTGTATTTAGAATATATCACCGCTAAAAATCGACACATTGGAAAATCGTAGCAATAAGAAGCTTCGTTAAAATGACCAAAAAGATGATAAAGAAAAATAATTATAAACTGATAACAAGCATAAAAATAATTAACCCTATAGTCTGATTACATTTAAGACATATTGTGGCAAATATGTGTAAAAGTAACGAAATTAGCATTTTTGCGTTAGAATGCACGCTTCGTCTAAAGCCTACCTTTTTCCAGTTCTATGAAAATAACAACGCAGAGCTTCAAAGCGCTCAAATTATCACCTGTACTTTTATCAGCTATTAAACGCATTGGTTTTACTACGCCAACACAAATACAAATGGATGCTATTCCTGCTATTCTTGATGGAAGCGATGTATTAGCAGGTGCAGAAACGGGCTCAGGAAAAACAGCAGCATTTGCTCTTCCTTTATTACAAACACTTATAGAACACAAAAAAAATGATGGCTATAACCAAGCCCGTGGTAATCATGTTCGTGCATTAATTCTTGTACCTACTCGTGAACTAACGATTCAAATTCGTGAAGATATCCTTGAGCTAGCACAAATGATGCGACCTGAAATACGTTGTTTAAGCGTTTATGGTGGCGTGAAAATAAATCCACAAATGATGGCAATGCGTGGTGGTGTTGATGTGTTAATTTCAACACCAGGGCGTTTATTAGATCTCGCTGCCCATAATGCACTTAAATTTAACAAGTTACAAACTTTAGTCTTGGATGAAGCAGATCGTTTAGTGGGATCTAATTTTCAAGAAGAAATTGAAGATATCTTTAAAATTTTACCAAAACAACGCCAAAACTTACTGTTTACGGCAACATTTCCAGAAAGCGTTAGAAAGTTAGTACGCGTACTACTTAATGAACCTACTATCATTAACCTTGAGCATAGTAGTGAAGTGCTGATTGATCAACATGTTGTTACTGTAAATTATGATAAAAAAAATGATTTATTAGCACATTTGCTTAATGAGAATGATTGGAGACAAGTATTAATCTTTTGTAGTGCCAAAAAACGTTGCGATAATTTGGTTTTAAAGCTGGAAAAACGTGATATATCAGCAACAGCTTTACACGGCGACAAAGCTCAAAAGGAACGTATTGCTGCTTTGGAAAATTTTAAATCAGGTGCAAGTCGTATTCTTATTGCAACAGATGTCGCTTCACGCGGTATTGATATTGAAAAGCTTGATTGTGTCATTAACTATGAACTTCCTCGTTCGCCGAATGATTATATTCATCGTATTGGACGCACAGGACGTGCAGGTACCGAAGGACAGGCGATTACCTTGATTTCTCATCATGAATATGCACATTTTTCAGTGATTGAAAAAAGAAATAACCTGAATTTAGTGCGTGAACAAGTTGCAGGTTTTGAGGCTGATCGTAAAGCGCCTCCCCCACCAACCCGTGATAATCCACGTAAGAAAAACCGTAAAAAACTCACTAAGAAGCAACGTACGAAGATAAAGGCTAAAAAAGTTGTTAATAAAATCAATACAGTATCCCCTGCTCCAACGCTTCCTGTTAAAAAGACATCCTTGATAAAATTGCGCCCAAAATTTGGTGCTAAGCCAATAAAGGAGATGGATGAAAACAAAGATAAATTGTCAGCATCAGTAGTGATAAAGAAAACACCAAAACCAAAAGTGGTTAATGAAAGTATTTGGGGTAAGAAATAGAATGTCTTTTAGTTTTTAACAACGATTTTTAATCGTACTTAACCTTTTTTTGGCGATTAAGCGTTAAAGTTGATTAGTGCTATTGGATGATAGCATTGTAGGGATGGTTATATTTTTCAAATAATAATTCCATATTCTGCAAATTATAGGCAGAATATGGAATTATTATTATTATTTTATAAAACAAGGAATTGTTTATGATCCTGTTTTTTTCGGTGGTGTAAATGTCAGGGTGATCGCCCCCTTAGCACCTGCTTCTGCGGAAGCAATCAAGGCAAATTTACCTTTGGCCGTTATTTCCAACCCCAGTTTAATTTCTGATAATTCAAAGTCGCCCACTTCAGCAATGGAAGCAAACACTTCATCCAAGCTACTCTTAATCTCTTTCATTGACTCTGCCAATCTTTCAGCAGGAATAGAAGTGGCAATACGCTCCAATCTTGTTTCACCACCTGAACGTGTACTCAATGTTGCATTGTTATAAGGATTCCAACCCCCTCTTCCTCCTCGTGTTACTCCTTGGGTTTTCTGTTCATCATCCTCAACAGAAACATTTATAATAACGAGTAAATCAGCCATGTTTTATCCTTATCGCATAGCGATGGTTGGTGTAATTTAGTAGGGATGGTTATATCACTAATCTACTACGAGTAGGCTTACCAGCCTATTATTATGCCACCACGATAGGAATCACTTTCTCCGCAGCGTGTTGATAACTTTCAATTTCATTGAAATTCAAATAACGATAAATATCATCTGCCATCGGATCAATACTAGAGACATAACTCATATACTCATCAACTGTTGGTAATTTACCCAAAATAGCTGCAATTGCAGCCAATTCTGCCGAAGCTAAATAAACAAACGCTCCATCACCTAAACGATTAGGAAAATTACGCGTTGAAGTCGAAACCGCCGTGCTTTTTGGTGCAATACGCGCCTGATTGCCCATACATAAGGAACATCCTGGCATCTCTGTACGTGCACCTGCACTACCAAAGATATTGTAATATCCCTCTTCGCTTAGTTGATGCTCATCCATTTTGGTGGGTGGTGCGATCCACAGACGTGTTGGTACAGCCCCCTGCACTTGCTCTAATAACTTACCTGCGGCACGGAAGTGACCAATATTAGTCATACAAGAACCAATAAATACTTCTTGGATATCTACACCAGCAACATCAGAGAGCTTTTTCACATCATCAGGGTCATTTGGACACGCCAATAAGGGTTCTTTAATTTCATTCAAATCAATTTCAATAATTTCCACATACTCTGCATCAGAATCTGCTGTCATTAATTTAGGATTCGCCAGCCATGCTTGCATATCATCAATACGCCGTTGAATGGTACGTTCATCACCATAACCTTCGGCAAGCATCCATTGCAACATCACCACATTGGAAGAAAGATACTCAATAATGGGTGCTTGATCCAACTTAATAGTACAACCTGCCGCAGAACGCTCCGCCGAGGCATCCGATAATTCAAATGCTTGTTCGACTTTGAGATCAGGCAAGCCTTCAATTTCAAGAATACGTCCTGAAAACACATTCTTTTTACCTTCTTTAGCAACAGTTAATAAGCCTTGTTGGATCGCCGCATAAGGAATGGCATTAACTAAATCACGTAAGGTAATACCTGATTGCATCTCGCCTTTAAAACGCACTAACACCGATTCAGGCATATCTAACGGCATTACGCCCGTTGCCGCAGCAAAAGCAACCAAACCTGACCCTGCGGGGAAAGAAAGCCCAATCGGGAAACGGGTATGTGAATCTCCTCCTGTTCCCACCGTATCAGGCAGCAACATACGATTAAGCCATGAGTGAATCACCCCATCCCCTGGACGCAATGACACACCACCACGAGTCATAATAAAATCAGGCAGGGTGTGCTGTGTATTGATATCAATAGGCTTGGGATACGCAGCCGTGTGACAGAAAGACTGCATGGTTAAATCAGCAGAAAAACCAAGACAAGCAAGATCTTTTAGCTCATCACGTGTCATTGGTCCTGTGGTATCTTGTGAACCAACCGTAGCCATTTTAGGCTCGCAATACATACCTGCACGGACACCTGTTGTACCACAGGCATTACCCACTATTTTTTGCGCTAAGGTATAACCCTTACCTGTTTCTTCTGGATCAACAGGTTTAATAAATAAATCAGAGGGTTCTAAACCTAACGCTTCTCGCGCTCTACCTGTCAGACCACGCCCAATAATCAATGGAATCCGTCCTTTAGCACGCACTTCATCACGGATGACTTCAGTTTTTAATGAAAACACTGCAATCACTTCATCACTATTATGCCGTTTAACCACACCTTCATAGGGATAAACATCAATAATGTCACCCATTGCCATCTTGCTAACATCCATTTCAATCGGTAATGCCCCCGCATCTTCCAATGTATTGAAAAAGATTGGAGCAATATTGCTACCAAAACAATAACCGCCCGCGCGCTTATTTGGAATAAATGGAATATCATCCCCCATATGCCATAACACGGAGTTAATCGCTGATTTACGTGAAGAACCTGTACCAACGACATCTCCCACATAAGCTAAAGGAAAGCCTTTTTCTTTTAAGGCATTAATCAGTTTAAGCGGTCCTAACCTTCCTACTTCATCAGGCTCAATACCCTGACGTGCCATTTTTAACATTGCATTGGCATGTAATGGGATATCAGGTCGTGTCCATGCATCAGGCGCAGGAGAAAGATCATCGGTATTGGTTTCACCCGATACTTTAAACACAGTAACAGTGATTTTATCGGCTAAAGCAGGTTTGCTAGTAAACCATTCAGCAGCTGCCCATGAAGCCATAATTTGCTGTGCATAGGCATTGCCTGCATCAGCTTTATCTTTCACATCATAAAACGCATCAAACATTAATAAAGTATGCGATAAGGCTTTAACTGCCAGTTCGGCAATTTCATCATCTTCAAGCGCATCCATTAATGGTTGGATATTATAACCGCCAAGCATCGTACCCAGTAATTGGGTCGCTTTTTGTTTGCTAATTAATGGCGAGCTGGCTTCGCCTTTGGTAATGGCAGCTAAAAACCCTGCTTTAATATACGCTGCTTCATCAACACCTGCAGGAATACGGTTACTGAGGAGATCAACAAGAAAGTCTTCTTCGCCTGCTGGCGGTTGTTTGAGTAACTCAACCAATGCCGCCGTTTGTTCAGGATTCAGCGGCTGAGGAGGAATTCCTTCTGCTGCACGCGCTTCAACATGCTTACGATAATCAACTAACATCATTTTCTCCATAATTCTTAATAGTTTTGGTTGCGAGCATACCCTATCCAAAAAAAAACACCAAGGAACTTGCTTTTGACAATAACTTTGTTTACAACCACCGCTGAACTATTTTACTCATCGTTAAAGAGAAAAGACGTATGTACTACACCGTAGAAACAGAAAAATCATTTGACCAAGCCGTAACAGACTTACAAGAAACCGTAGTTAACAATAAATTTGGGGTATTACACATCCATGATATTGGCGGTACTTTGCGTAGTAAAGGCATTGAGTTTGATAAGCAATGTAAAGTCTTTGAAGTATGTAATCCTGGACATGCAGCCAATGTATTAGCAACCGACATGCGCTTAAATATGGCTCTCCCTTGTCGTGTTTCCGTTTATACTGAGGCAGGAAAAACAAAAATAGGATTTATTAAACCAGTACCTATGTTAGAAGCTTTATCTGATAATGCAAACCTGTTAGAAATAGCCCAAGAAGTAGAACAAACTATGATAAAAATGGTTGATGAAGCCAAGTAGGAATTTAACGAAATTTGCCAAGACTAAGTTACGAGGCTGGAGCCTCGTAACTAGACTAGAAAAGCTAACTATCTATTCTCACGATTCTCAATTAAATCCTCAACTACAGAAGGATCTGCCAAGGTTGAAATGTCGCCTAAACTATCGGTTTCATTCGCAGCAACCTTACGCAAAATACGCCGCATGATTTTGCCTGAACGAGTCTTTGGCAAACCAGGTGCCCACTGAATAATATTCACTTTGGCAATAGGACCTATTTCCTTACGCACTTGAGCCACTAATTCGGCTTTTAATTCATCTGTGCCTGTTTCACCCACCATTAGAGTGACATAAGCATAAATCCCCTGCCCCGTAATCTCATGTGGATAACCAACCACTGCGGCTTCAGCAACTTTCTCATGTAACACTAATGCAGATTCAATTTCCGCTGTGCCTAAGCGATGCCCTGAAATATTCAACACATCATCAACACGTCCTGTAATCCAATAGTCACCGTCCTCATCACGTCGCGCTCCATCACCCGTAAAGTAATAACCTTTAAACATCGAGAAATAGGTTTCATAAAAACGTGCATGATCACCATAGACAGTACGCAACATCGACGGCCATGGGCGATCAATTGCTAAATTACCCGCTGCTGGATTCCCCAGAATTTCATTACCTTCATCATCAAGCAATAGCGGTTTAACGCCAAAAAAAGGAGCCATTGCTGCACCTGGTTTTAAATCATGTACGCCTGCAAGTGGTGTCATCATATGTGCGCCTGTTTCAGTCTGCCACCACGTATCAACAATCGGACATTGCGCATTACCTACGACGTTGTAATACCATTCCCATGCTTCTGGATTGATAGGCTCTCCTACCGTGCCTAAAACACGTAAGCTCTTACGGGATGTTGTTGCAACAGGTGCATTACCTGCACCCATTAGGGCACGAATCGCGGTTGGCGCTGTATAGAAAATACTGACATTATGTTTGTCAATCACCTGCCAAAAACGTGAAACATCAGGATAGGTTGGAATGCCTTCAAACATTAACGTTGTTGCACCATTTGCTAAAGGGCCATAAACTACATAGGTATGCCCTGTGACCCACCCCACATCAGCCGTACACCAGTAAACATCACCGTCTTTATAATCAAAAACAATCTCATGCGTCATTGCCGCTTGTACGAGATAACCCCCTGTTGAATGCAAAACACCTTTAGGCGTACCTGTCGAACCTGAGGTATACAAAATAAACAAAGGATCTTCACTATCCATCGCTTCAGCGACACACTCTGATTCAGCAGCTGCAATCGCTTCGTGATACCAAACATCACGTTCATACCATTCAATATCTTCACCCCCACGCTTGATAACAATACAGGTATGCACATTGGGACATTTATCCATCGCAATATCGGCATTCGCTTTCAAAGGAATTTTACGTCCGCCACGCATGGATTGATCCGAAGTAATAACCACTTTACAATCAGAATCTTTAATACGACTTGCCAACGCATCAGGTGAAAATCCACCAAAGACAACAGAATGCACCGCACCAATACGTGTACACGCCAACATGGCAACGGCGGCCTCTGGTACCATCGGTAAATACAGTGATACCCGATCACCTTTCTTAACTCCACGGTCTTTTAAGACATTTGCAAAACGACAAACCTCTGCATGCAATTCACGATAGGTAATTTCTTTCGACTCATTAGGATCATCACTTTCCCAGATGATTGCTACTTGATCACCTCTCGTCGCTAAATGACGATCTAAACAGTTATGCGAGACATTAAGTATTGCATTTTTATACCACTCAATATGTAAATCATCTTTATCAAAGCTCCAATCACTAACAGTATCCCACGTGTTAAACCATGAAACATACTTATTACCTTGTTCTGCCCAAAATGCCTCAGGATCGTCAATAGAACGCTGGTACATTTCCTTATACTGTTCAACATTAATATTCGCTTGCGCTATAAATTCAGCGGAGACGGGATGAATTTCAGACATGCTTATTCTCCTTAATTAAATGGGGCTGCCTAAGATAGCAAGATCTCTCTAAGGATTCCTAGCTATTTATAGCTTACAGACTAAAGTCAACAAGAAATCGCAATAAAACTAAATATTTGTTTAAACGTGGTTATCAGATAAGGATCAACGCATCAGTAAAATATCCCAATCACCGCTTAAAACCATAGGTTCGCACCAAAAATGTGCATAATGATACACACAAATAATAAACGACACCCCGCATCGTTTTCAGTTGATGTTGCTTATATCGCCCCTCATAG
>DRMA01000097.1 GCA_011375245.1 Thiothrix sp.
GTTGTTAATGCTTTTTCGTCTTAGTACACCGACCTGTTGGGGTCTTTTAATACTAAAAAATAGAGCCTTAGACTAGGGAGGCATCCAAGGGTATTATGACAAAAACAACGTAGCTCTCAAGGAGCTTAGGCTAATCACTTATTATGTTCTTAAAGAACACTATCTTGAGTCTCACAACCCAAGCCACCCACTTTAGTGGGTGGTAGTTGACGATGCAAGATATTCAGTTACACAATATCATCAGGTGTTCTCATAAACACTATAATGAGTAATATAACAAAGATAACAACAACAGCAAATGCTACATCATGGAAACTCGACCATTCTGTTGCTAAGATGCCTTTATCATAATTAGTTAACTCTGCTTCTTCTCCGTAAGAATTAGGTAAAAATATAATAAAAAATGCGAATATTCTTGCTATAAGATTTTTATACAGGAGTGACATTGTTTACCTCCCCCCCAATTTATTTTTAATCAATAGTTATCATTAATACCATAACTTAGCAAAACACAGTATTAATATATTAGTTTATTCTAATGTATTATTGATGTTTTGTTATTCATCGAAAAAAAAGGTTAAAACTTCCTGTAATCAACGATACAATCACAAAAAACGCTTGGAAATAGCGATGAAGTATGCTGCGCTGAGTTATGATTTACCTGAGATGATAACTCACGTTACAATCTCACTTTCTTTCTTAAAATATCAAAACGGACATTATGATTCTTCAACCTAGCGAAAACCCAGGCTCTCACGAACGTCATCTGCAACGTCGTTATAACAATATTCTGTTTGAAGAAAGACAGGTGGCGATGACCCAAGATGAACAAATGGAAGCACAACAGAAAGATCATGATACCTTGCTGGAATTTATGCGAGAATTCCAACAAGCATTAGAAGATACAGTGAAATTGAAACCAACTAGTGATAGTGATGTTGTCTTAAAATTAAAAGAACAACTAGACAAACTCTATGAGGCATCTTGTATTGTTCCTGATGAGCAAAAAGAAACACAAGAGGCAATTAAGAAATTACTCACTATCATTATGGCTTCAATACGCACTGGCGCTGGAAATGACCCAACAGCACACAAAGAACTTGACCAAGAAGAAACAGCTCGTCATGCTCATTTTGAACTGCTGCAGTCTAGTTTAGTGGCTGATTTGTTAAACCCAGCCTCCCCTATTATTAAGACGGACCTACTCCCTACACTGTTATCTGCTGCTAAAGAAGATCTTGCGTTTGCTGTTCAGCTATTCGACAATACTCAACTAAAATTATTGATAGAAGAAGGTACGGCTTTGTTAAGTCGGTTAGCAAAACATGAGGTTGAAATTAAAGAAGCGGTGGAGAACTTCCTTTTTATTGAAGGTTATATTGAATATTTAAAGCTTTCCGAATCAGAAGCAATCAGCAGTAACGCTTCCTAACAGATTGACTTAAAAAGCCAGTAATGGGTCTTTCAACCAACAGATAAAATAAAATGCCACATGCAATTGCAACTATGACCATCATCATAAAAGCGATAAGAGGATGCAATATGTTGCCAGCTATAGACTGTAAAAGTTTACTTACTGCTGATAACACAGGGAAATGGATCAAGTAAATAGAATAAGATGCTTCTCCAAGTAGCAGTAATCCTGTTCTTTGCCCAAAGAATATTTCTAAATAGACATCCTTTGCTTGTAAAATAATCACTGCGGCAGCAATGCCTATTAGGATAACAAAGAGAATATTGGTAGTGTGTGACCCTTGCTCTTGAAAGGTTATTGCACCTAATGCGGCAGTAAAAAAGATGATATTGCTAAGTATAAAAATAACCTTGTTAGAAGGTATTTTTTGGTAACGAGCCAAGAGCATTGCGGTAGCAATTCCCATACCAAACAATAAATTATTGATCGAAAGCAAAAAATCAAATGGAAAGGCAAGGGAGATATTTGAGAAGTTAAATGCTAACACTAAGCAAAACCATGAAGTAAGTACCCATTTCCCTGTTGTTTTATTGATAATTGCAATAGCAAAAAGCAGATAAAAAAGTACTTCGTGGGTTAGTGTCCACGCAACTCCTAAATGAGGATGATTATTCTGTGGAATAAGTAGTATGCTTTTAATCAGCGGAATAATCTCTTTATGATAGGCATTACCAAAGTCAGGTATAAGTAACCAAAAGGGTGCAAACAGCAAAGTGATAATGATATAAATAGGATAAATGCGAAGCATTCTTTTTGATAGATAACAGTAAACATTTTCTGTTACACCAAGGTCTTTTTCGTGGATATAGAAAATAATAAAACCACTTAGCACAAAGAAGAACTGCACACCCGTTTCACCAATATTAAATATGTACAATAAATTATGGCCGCCAAAATACTCTTCAACCGTCATTTTTGCATGAAATAAAACAACTAAAAATGCTGCAATGCCTCGATAGGCTTGTAATAAAGATATCATGTTATGGTAATAAGCCTCTAAACATGATCAGCTTGTTATGATGAGCATGTGTTTCTTATTTATTTAAAAAAAACTATTATATCTATTAATTAATATAATCATTCAAGAATTTGCTTTCAGTTTTGCTGTTATATGATTGTATTAGTCTAAAAATATTTTTTATTAGATCCCTAACAACTTATATTATAAGGCTTTAATCACCAATAATTTTTTTTATTTGTTTGGTAAGGCATTGCGTAGAAATATTTTTTTTATTGTGCTTGTTATTCTTAATGGATATTGGTGACCAAATAACATAGTCTGTTCTATTATCATTAAAAGCTGTTTCCGCATATATTGCAGGCATACTTGGCACATGATCGCCATATAGGCAAAATAAGGTGTTTTTTTCATACCTCTTTAAAGTTGTCATTAAATATTTTATCGTCTTATCTGCATTTTTAAGATGACGAAGATAGATGCTTAATTCATCCTTGTTATTAGGTTGGACTCCTCTGTAATATTGTTTTTCATTCTCAGCAGTCACTTTTTCCAAATGTAATGGGCCATGATTTTCCATCGTAATAGCAAAAATAAAGCAAGGTTTGTTATGTTTATGCTTTAGCATTTCAA
>DRMA01000098.1 GCA_011375245.1 Thiothrix sp.
AAAATCAGAAAAATCAGAAAAATCAGAAAAATCAGAAAAATCAGAAAAATCAGAAATAGCAGCGGCAGAGCCAGAAATAGAAGACTTCTTTAAAGCTTTAATGGAAGCCTTTGAAAACAAACTAACTGTTGATGGATTGAAAGAGCTGGGTCTTAAAGCCAACGGCCATACCATGGTGTATGAAGTTGAAATGATGCCTGTTGTACGTTACGAGTTATCCAGCAAAAAAGCCTTTAAAGCCGTTCTCTCAAGAGCAGAAGAAAAATCAGGCTATAAGCTAGAGTGGAGTAAATGTGGTGACTATGAATGCATGACATCTGAGAAAGATGAAGCAGGTATTATTGCAGCCTTTGTTGAAGATCAAATGGTTATATCGCTCTTCTCCATAGATAAAAAGCAACTCATGCTAGATCATATTACAGGTGTGACTAAGCCAGAAAATAGCTATAAGACGTCTGACTGGGATGCTTTCCTAGCAATAAATAAATACAAAGGCTACAGCGATGGCTTCATCAAGCTAGACTCGCTGGTAAATAACGCAGAAGCATTCATTCTTGAGCAGACAAAGAAAAAGCAGGGTGAAAACTTTGATGTTGAAGCATTCAAAGGCTGTTTTGCCGTTGCTAAAGCACATACTGCCAATATGTCTGAGTTGGTTTTTGGTACTAAACAGTTTGATGAAAAAACAGTTCAATATGAAGTTTTGGTAAAAACCTCTCCACTTGTAAGTACCGTTTTACAAGGCTTGCCTAATAAGCTCACAGGAATGCAAGAGCCAAAAAATCCAATCATGAGTTTTGGTATGAACCTTAATATGCCAAATCTTCGTGGGGCAATAACGCAATACATTAACTTCTTAGCAGAATCAGGTGAAGCGAATAAATGTGAAGCGATCAACCCAGCCGATTTGCGTAAAGCAGTCGGTGGCATATCAATGGCAATGAGCATGGGGGCATCGCAGTTTAAATCGGTATATTTCGCTTTAGATAAACTTGATTTTGATGATGAAGGAAAACCATCAAAAATTGAAGCATTTGGTACTGTGGTTGCCGATGACCCAATGGCATTATTACAAATGTTAGCAATGGTTAACCCAACATTTGCTACCCTGCAATTGCCAGAAGATGGAACTCCTGTGAAATTACCTGAAGGCGTTATTCCTCCTGGCCCTATCTCTCCTGAGATTTCTCTAGGCCGCAAAGATCAATCACTCAATATCTTTGTAGGTAATGATAAGCTGGCGCTTAAGCCATTAACATTAGACGATTCAACCTTCATGTGGGGCGTAACGGATAGTAAGCGTTATTATGGTCTGATGAATAAAGCAATGGAGCAAATGCCAAACGATGATGTAGAAACAGCCGATATAATGGATATGCTGAATGCTGTTGGTGAGTTCTCTGGCGTTATTTCACAGAAGATCGGCGAAGATAGCCGTGGCTTAGTGGTTGATTATACTATTAATTATCAACCTAATTTGTTCTAACAATAGAGCTACTAATGAAGTATAAAAATACCCGCTTGCATAAGTAAGTGGGTATTTTTTTGCGTATTGGGAATTCCATTTCAGTAATTTTCTCTTGATCCCAATAGAATGGGGAACGAGAGGGTAAATATGTGATTAATGAGCTAAACAAAAAAATCATCGCATAAGTTAGGTATTTTTCGCCTATTGTACGTGGGATAGGCTTCTTCATCCCCTTATCTATGGATAGTTTAATTGGTGGGCATCTATAGTAGAGGTTGTGAGAAGACTTTATTATTTTTGATTATCTGGCTGGTGAGGACTGGTTTGATTAAAGAGTGCGTTTTTTACGCACATAATGATATTATGCGTGGTGACTGGTGCATAAAACAGTGCCTTACCCATGGAAATTTAATAAGTGAACGTCTATATTATTCTTTTTTAGTATGATGCTTCTATTACTATCATACCCGCTTGCTAATCCATGCTAAAATCCTGCGACCTTTTTTATACGGAATTCCCCGCATGTCTGACAAAAAAACTTCCCTAACGTATCGTGATGCTGGTGTTGATATTGATGCGGGTAACGCGTTGATTGATCGTATTGTACCTCATACAAAGCGTACTAAACGCCCAGAAGTTATGGGGGGGATTGGAGGCTTTGGTGCATTAATGTCAATCCCTCCTCATTATAAAGAGCCTGTATTGGTATCAGGTACAGATGGTGTGGGTACTAAGCTGCGTTTGGCTATTGATACGGGGATCTATGATTCTATTGGTATTGACCTCGTTGCTATGTGTGTGAATGATATTATCGTCATGGGGGCTGAGCCTTTATTTTTCCTTGATTATTATGCAACAGGGCGTTTGGATCTGAATATAGCAGAGGCGGTAGTGAAAGGTATTGCGGATGGCTGTGTAATGGCGGACGCTGCACTGACAGGAGGCGAGACAGCAGAAATGCCAAGTATGTATGCTGGAGATGACTTTGATCTTGCTGGTTTTACTGTGGGCGTTGTTGAGAAAAATAATATACTGGATCAATCACAAGTTCAATATGGTGATGTTGTGGTAGGGCTTGCTTCCTCAGGGCCTCATTCAAATGGCTACTCCCTAATACGTAAAGTTATTGAGGTGTCGGGTAAACCTTTAGATATGGAGTTTAATGGCAGCACATTAGCTGAAACTTTATTGAAGCCGACTCGTATTTATGTAAAACCTGTTTTACATGCGATAAAGCAGCTTGATATTCATGCAGTAGCACATATTACGGGAGGGGGGTTGACTGAAAACTTGCCTCGTGTTTTGCCAAAAAATAGTAAAGCGGTTATTGATCTTGCTACATGG
>DRMA01000099.1 GCA_011375245.1 Thiothrix sp.
GGTTTTGGCGGTTTAAAGTGAGAGCTCGGGAAGATTGCTATACAAAACGCAATACAAAATAGCTCTTTTTCCCCCGTTGCAACAAGACAAACTTATCGTTAATTAAATCGGCTTTCGTCAATAAATACGCTTCGGTAACTTTTTCTTTATTGACTGAGACGGCATTCTCTTTTAAGGCTCTTCGTGCTTCACTGTTTGATTTTAAAAACTGGGTATCTGCAGCTAATGCCGCAATTAAATGATAGCCTTCTCCCTCTGCTAACACATCTAGAGAAACTTCTGCCTGTGGTACACCATTAAACACCTCTAAAAAAGTCTGTTCATCAAGCTGTTTAAGGTCGTCACTCGTTGATTTACCAAACAAAATATTACTCGCACGAATAGCCGTTTCCAACGCAGCAGCTGAGTGTACCATTGTGGTAATTTCACTTGCCAAACGCTTTTGCAATAAACGCAAATGAGGGGCTTGTTGATGTTCAGCAATAAGCGCGTCTATTTCTGCCTGCTGAAGAAAGGTGAAAATCCGAATATAGGTTTCACTGTCTGCATCACTCGCATTTAACCAATACTGATAAAATTTATAGGGTGATGTTCGCGCTGCATCCAGCCACACATTGCCTCCTTCGCTTTTACCAAATTTAGAGCCGTCAGCCTTGGTAATTAATGGGCAGGTAATCGCATACGTTTTGCCTTGTGCTATGCGACGTACCAATTCTGTCCCAGTAGTGATATTACCCCATTGGTCACTACCACCCATTTGTAAAGAGCAATTATTGTGTTGATACAAATGCAAAAAGTCATAGCCTTGCACAAGCTGATAAGTAAATTCGGTAAAACTCATCCCCTCCGAGCCACCGCTAGAATCATCATTACTGATTCTATTTTTTACCGAATCCTTCGCCATCATGTAATTGACGGTAATATGTTTGCCCACATCACGAATAAAGTCTAAAAAGGAAAAATCCTTCATCCAATCATAATTATTTACCATCAACGCGCCATTTTTTACCTCAGCATCAAAATCAAGGAAATGGGCTAACTGTTTTTTAATCGCTTCTTGATTATGGCGCAATGTTGTTTCATCTAATAAATTACGTTCTGCTGATTTGCCTGAAGGATCACCAATCATCCCCGTTGCTCCACCCACTAACGCCACAGGCTTATGTCCACAACGTTGAAAATGTGCCAGTAACATAATCGGCACAAGATTACCAATATGCAAAGAATCAGCCGTGGGATCAAAGCCTACATACGCACAACGCATCGCTTCCATTAAATGTTTATCTGCACCAGGCATCACATCGTGAATCATTCCACGCCAGCGTAATTCTTCGATAAAGTTTTTCATAGTTACTGTTTTTTAAGTTTGTAAAAAAATTGTTCTGTATTATATAGCGAAAATAATAGGGCTTCGTGGAAAGTATTGATTAAGATCAGCAAGAATAAGGTACAAGCGATGCCAACAACTTCCCATCCACACACTCCTCCAACGCATCCGCCAAACGATTAATTCCCGCTTCATTAATAGCAGCAATATTAGGTGATTTCGGTTGTGTCATTCCCGCCCATTTTAATAACTCATCACCGACTTCTGTACAATCAAAAATACCATGCAAATATGTGCCTAACACTTGTCCATCCGCAGATATTGCTCCATCAGCAACACTCTCTTTTTGTAAGAAAGCAACGGGAGAATCCAATGCCACGCCTGTTGTTATTCCTGCATGAATTTCATAGCCTGTTAGTGCTGGCAATTCTCCCATATTCAGAACACCTTGTACTTGACGTAATTGTTTTTCTGCTTCTAAAACCGTCTCAACTTCAAGTAAGGCAAAGCCTGTTGTGGTTTTTATAGTGCCTTCAATACCATAAGGATCATGTACATGACTACCCAGCATTTGATAGCCACCGCAAATCCCCATGACTTTTCCGCCATAACGCAGATGCTTGTGTAAATAAGCTATCCAACCTGTATCTTTTAAGGCAATTAAATCGGCAATAACGTTTTTACTACCAGGGAGAATAACCAAATCTGCTGCAGGAATTTCCTCGCCTAATGCCACATAACGCAAGTCAATTTCAGGGTGTAAACGCAAAGGATCAAAATCAGTATGATTACTTAATCGAGGTAAGCGTGGAATAACCACAGTAAAACACTTTGCCGTAGGGTTACTGGGTATTGCTTGCCATGTATTCACTGCATCTTCGGCTTCTAGTTGTAAATTATGTAGATAAGGCACAACGGCTAAGACGGGTTTGCCTGTTTTTTCTTCTAACCAATCAAGCCCTGATTGTAATAAAGCAATATCACCGCGAAAACGATTAATAATAAAGCCTTTTACGCGCTCTTGCTCTGAAAGGGAAAGTAAATCGAGTGTCCCCACAAGATGCGCAAAGACACCGCCTTTATCAATATCCGCCACAATCAATACAGGACAGTCAACGGCTTCAGCAAAGCCCATATTAGCAATATCATGTTCACGCAGATTGATTTCTGCGGGGCTACCCGCGCCTTCAACGATAATCGCAGCATAATGTTGAGTTAAACGCTGATGTGAGGCTAACACTTCGGTTAACATCGTTGGCTTATAAGCATGGTAGCGCTGTGCATTCATTTGCGCACGTACTTTGCCATGCACAATAATTTGCGCACCTGTATCAGATGAGGGCTTAATCAACACAGGATTCATATCGGTATGCGGCTCAAGACCACAAGCTTGTGCTTGTACTGCTTGCGCTCGCCCAATTTCTCCCCCCTCAGCAGTGACGGCACTATTGAGGGCCATATTTTGTGGTTTAAACGGGGCAACGCGGGTGCCTTGTCTAAAAAGTAAGCGGCAAATAGCTGTTACAATAGCGCTTTTCCCTGCATCAGATGTTGTTCCTTGGATCATTAATGTTTTTGTTTTCATGGTAAGGTCAATTTCTAATATTAGCTAACCATGTTTCTTCGGTCACACCCGTTATGCCTAAAACAAACTGTGGATATAAACCACCAAATATAATGAATAAAATAAAGGTGAAAATAATCCATATTTCGCGTTTTTTCAAATCAAACGACTCACTGATAGCGGTATTTTTTGCTATCCCCAAAAAAGCATGGCGATAGGTACTCATAAAATAAGCTGCACCTAAAATAACCGCTAATAACGCGACACCGCCTATTCCTTGTGAAATGTTTAATGCGCCCATAATTAGTAGCATTTCCGCAGGAAAACCACTAGTGCCTGGAATACCAATACTTGCAAGTCCCAAGACAAAAAAGAAGCTGGCTAAAATGGGCATTGATTTCGCGACACCGCCTAAGCTGAGTCTGTCTGTAGAGCCAACACGGTGATGTAAGAAGTCGGTTAATAAAAACAAACCACTAGAAATTAGCGTAAAGTTTAATAGTTGATATACAGCGCCTTGTAAGCCTTGCAAGCTCAAACTAGCAATGCCTACAACGACTAATGACACATGACTAATACTAGAAAAAGCCAACATGCGTCGAATATTCGTTTGATTGATCGCGGCAACAGCACCATAAATAATGCCTAATGTGCCTAGTCCAACTAATACCCATTGAAACTCTTGGGCAGCATTAGGGGCTAATGGAATGATAAAACGTAATAAGCCATAAACACCCAGTTTTAAGCCTGCTAACAAGGCAATGATACTAATTGGTCCTTCACTGGCAACAATGGGCATCCATGTATGTAGTGGAAAGAGTGGCATTTTTACCGCAAAGCCAAGCAATAATAAGAAGAAAATAAGCGTTTGATTTGAGTTTTGTTTTGTATTATTAAGTAATTGAATATAATCAAATATATAAACCTCCTCTGTAACACTTGTTGCTAAGAGGATAAAAGCAAATAATAAGGGCAGACCACCAACTAACATAAATAATGTATATTTTGTTGCCGCATAACGCCGATCAGCACCAATGCCCCATAAGCTAATGAGAAAATACAAGGGGATTAGCATCATTTCCCAGAAGAAATAAAACATAATGGTATCCAATGCGATGAATACGCCTAATGTTGCACAAGCAAGCAAGAGGAGTAGGGCAAAGTATAAACGGGGTAGGGTATGAATACGATTCCACGAGGCTAAAATAACTGCACTAAACAACAATGAAGTTAAAGGTAAGAACAGTAGCGAAATACCATCAATACCAAACGAAAAATGCACATTAAGGCTAGGAATCCATGAGTAGCGTTCAATCAACTGAAAGCCGCTATTGTTTGAGTCAAACAATAGGACAATTAAGAGGCTTAACACTAAACTAAATACGGTTGATGCTAAGGCAACCCAACGTGCTTGTTGTTGAGGCACAAATAAGAGAAAAACAGCTCCCAAGGGGAACAGTAGCAGTAGTAGACTTAATAAGGGAAAAGTGGCGAAAGTATGCATGGCTTAAATTCCCTTGGTATGAACAGGTATAGTGATAGGGTTACCAGAGGGGGAAGGGAGATTTTCTTGTGCTTCCTCACGCTCAGATATTTTTTGTTTTTCGTGTAACGCATCATAAAAAGTACCCAGTGGTTCTGTTGCTGTGTTAATGAGTTCTAGCCAAGGTTTTGAATGGAAACCAACGCTTAAGGTCGCGATAATCACTGTTCCTGCCAAGACAATTTCAGTAAGGTACATCGGACTCATATTCCATGAGACGGTTTTTTTCGGTGTACTGAGAAAAGCCCGTTGAAAAGCACGTAATAAAAATGCGGCGGCAATAACGTTACCAATAGAAGCAGCAATTGCCACTAAGCCACCAAAACGATGGATAGAGGCTTCCAACATAAGATGCACACCATCAAACCCTGGGGTCAGTGGCATACCAATGATGGCTAAACTAGCAAGTAGAAAAGCAACTCCAACAAAGGGGATGATATTAAACAGCCCGCCCAACTTATTAATATCAATCGTGCCAGTGCGTTGCCAAATCAAGCCTGTCATAACCAACAGACTGGAGATTGCCAAACCAAAGTTTAGGGCTAAAAAGATACTGCCCATAAAGCCTTCTTTATTTAACGAAAATAAGGCAATCAATAAAATACTACTGTGGCTAATAATGGCAAAGGCTAATAAACGGCGTAAATTATTTTGTCGAGTGGCAAGGAAGGCAGCATAAAAAATACCAAATAATGCCATGCCAATAATCAATTCTTGCCATTGCATAACTGCATCAGGTAACAAGGGTAAGATAAAACGTATTAGTCCATAAATACCCACTTTTAACCCTAAAAACAGAATAGGGCCTACCGCAATATTACCGTGTGTAATGAATAACGGTAACCAACCATGCATAGGGAAAATAGGAATGCGAATCGCTAAACCATAGAACAA
>DRMA01000100.1 GCA_011375245.1 Thiothrix sp.
CGTCCTTCCGCTTTTAATTTTAATGCTAATGCACTGATTTCTAACGTCGGAGAAGGTTTAACCCGTTGAACACGGTCAGAAAGTTGGATCGCCATGGAAGATACCCTTTATTTAAGTTCTTGTCAGTAAAATAAACTCGGAACTATATACTACTTAGGACTTAGGATAACCCCTTTCAAGGTAATATTTTTTACTAAAATATAGGCATCGTTATTGCTTGAACTTTGCTTATATTTTTAAGGCACAAGACGTATTTTTAAAAATAATCTATAATTGTCGCCTAAAAACTAAATTTATAATTGCGAGAAGCTAATATGACCAACCCCTATTCAACCCCTGAAAGTAATCTTCAACGCAACCTAAATAATGGACAAAATGATACAAGCAGTCCCTTTTCGCCCAGTGGACGTTTTGGTCGTTATAGTTATTTAGCTTGGAATTTTGTCATCAATATTGTCCTAATGATTGTTGTGGGAGCAGTGCTCGCTATTGCAGGAGCCACAACCGATTTATTAGCCATGACCGATCCAAATCAAGCAATGAATTTTTACGCATCAGGTATTGGGTTTGTTGTTATCGCCATTATGTTGATTTCGTTTGTTATCACCATTATCTTCTTTGTCCGTCGTCTACACGATATTAATATGAGTGGCTGGTGGTCTTTACTCAGCATTATTCCTTTAGTGAATATAATTTTTGGCATCTTTGTTCTAGTCAAAAAAGGGACAGAAGGGGCGAACAATTTCGGCCCTGAAAGAGTAACGCCAACATGGGAAAAAATAGTCGGTATTATCTCTCTAATCATTATTGTGCTTTATATCATCCTCCTTATTTCTGGAATGACTATGGGACTTATGGGAACCAGAATGCAGTAAGTAGAAGGACACAATAAATCTAACATTTTACTCATTTATTTTGTTAGATTTATTATGACTTCTTGCCTAACATCAGCACATCCTAGTTAAAAGTTATAAGAAGTTAATCCAATAACTCATTAGGCAACCGATCTCGTGGTATGACATGCCCACCATGTTCTGTTTGCCAGCGATAGATTAGATGGAATTGTTGTACGGAGGGTTTCTTTTCTAGCATATAATCAAGACGTGTTGAACCGTATTTGTCGGCTGCATATTGACAGGCTTTAAACCATGCCATATCAAAACCTAATGTTTTTATATTGTATTTTTTACTAAATTTTTGTCGATTGACGGAGCCTGAAATAATAAACATCGGTGCATAAGAATGATAAACATTATTATTACGACGTTTGATACTTGCTACAAATTTCATTTTAATCCCTGCTACACCTGTTACATAAGCAGAGTTTTGAGGCTTTTCTTTGCGCTCTCCCATTCTTTTGCTTTTATACAGTTGCTGTTCAAATTTCCATTGACGCTCTAACTCCTCTGCTTCTTTACATTCCCCTGTTACACCAGGAAACCATTTCTGTTGAAGTACGCCATTAACACTGACAGCAACACGTACACCAATATAATTTTTAGGTGTTTTTTGGGATCCGTCGTATCTATAAACTGTCATAACTAATCCCCTGATAATATAGATAAACCACGTTCTAAGTCATGCTTAATATCATGAGTATCTTCTAAGCCAATTGATAATCTAATCAGACCATCTGTAATCCCTGTTGCCGCACGCTGTTGTGGGGCAATGCGTCCATGTGTGGTGGTTGCAGGGTGGGTAATAGTTGTTTTGGTATCGCCTAAATTAGCGGTAATTGATAATATTTTTGTTTGATCGATGATCGTCCAACCTGCTTCTTTACCGCCTTTGACTTCAAATGAAAGCACACCACCAAAACCCGATTGTTGTCGCTTTGCTAATGCATATTGTGGATGTGAGCTTAAACCAGGATAATTAACTTTTGTAACCTTGGGGTGTTCATTGAGCCATGTTGCAATAGTCAGTGCATTTTCACAATGCGCTTTCATTCTTAAACTCAAGGTTTCTAATCCTTTTAAAAATACCCATGCATTAAAAGGACTCATTGCAACACCGCCTGTTCGCAAGACACCAAAGACCTCTTCACCCACTAATTTTTGATTACCAACAACCGCCCCACCAAGACATCGTCCTTGACCATCCAGATATTTTGTTGCTGAATGCACCACAATATCTGCGCCTAAATCTAAAGGACGTTGTAAAGCAGGGGTACAAAAACAATTATCAATCACTAATAGCGTGTCGTTTGCGTGTGCTATCTCTGCTAGTGCGCGAATATCAACAATATCAGTAACAGGGTTTGAGGGTGTTTCGGCAAAGAATAAACGGGTATTATCACGTAAAGCATCTTGCCATTGATTCAAATCAACTAAATCAACAAAATCAATATCCACTGCAAATTTTTTTAAATAGTTATTAAAAAAGACCGTGGTTGTGCCAAAAATAGAGCTTGAGCAAACAATATGATCGCCTGCTTTTAGTAAGCCCATCATCACTGCTAAAATTGCTGACATACCTGATGAGGTTGCGACACAACTTTCTCCACCTTCTAAAGCCGCTAATCTATCTTGAAAACAACGCACCGTTGGATTAGTCAAACGCGAATAGATATTACCAGCCTCCTCGCCACTAAAACGCGCGGCAGCTTCTGCTGCATTTTTAAAGGTATAACTGGAAGTGGGGAAAATCGCTTCCGAGTGTTCTTGTTCATTGGTATTCGTATGACCTACACGAATAGCTAACGTATTAAATTCAAAATTATTCATCATTATTTCTTATTTCTTTTTAGCCGCTTTTCTTTTGGCATCTGCTGCTTTTTTCTTGGCAAGTGCTTCTGCTTTGGCTAATTTTTC
>DRMA01000101.1 GCA_011375245.1 Thiothrix sp.
TACCCACAGCGTCGCTCAGATGCATCTACTACTTGCTATTTTCACTACAAAGGCAATCACCCCACTAAAAACTTATTATTTTCAATACGTTATCAACGGCATTAAGCCATTAGAACCCTTTATTTAGCGCAAAAAATACGCTCTTTCTACTTAAAATAATCCATGAAAGCGATTTTCTGCGCCTAAAAAAAGCGTCTTCTCATTAGAATGGCTCTCCATTCTGTGCCTGAGTGCGTGTAAAAAAAGTGCATCCTCAGCATTGAGAAGACCCTGCGAATAAAAAAAATAAGGATATTCTCATGGCTATAATCGCCACTATGAAACGGATTGTTTCATTTATCACACCTGTAGAAAAACGTGCGCCTGTTGTTAAACCACTCAGTAAGACCATTAACCAAGATTTTTTAGGCGATGCCATACGTGATGTATTGTCCATTCGCAAAGGCTTGATTGTTAAAGCCCCGATGGGCTGTGGTAAAACCACCGCCATTAAAAATCTGCTTAACGATCTGGGTCAACAAGCCTGTTTTGCTATGATGACCCCACGGGAAAAACTCAATCGTGCCATGGCAAAAGAACTCGGCGCAAATTTCTATAAAGACGTACTGAGCGAGCCTAACCGCGCTAAAGCCAAGATCATGGCGCAACGTGTCGTCGGTACTTTGCAATTTTTTAGAACGCTTCTCAATGAATTTCCTGACTTAAAAAACCAATATCAATTTGTCATTATGGATGAATCCCAATCCATTGCCACGATGTTGGTCGATTCAGTCACCCAACATCAAGAAGAAGTCTTGGAAGCAACCAAACAAATCTGCCACCACGCGCAACATGTGATTGCAATGGATGCCCATGCAGGCGGTGAAACGGATGTTTTAATGAAGAGTTTGCTCAATGACGAAGCGCCTTTTCGCTTAATCAATGAAGCCAAACCGTGGCGCAAGATCAACGTAGATTTACTCACAGGGG
Organism: Thiothrix sp.; assembly: GCA_011375245.1. Classification (GTDB taxonomy): domain Bacteria; phylum Pseudomonadota; class Gammaproteobacteria; order Thiotrichales; family Thiotrichaceae; genus HyVt-477. The sequence goes on from DRMA01000101.1 coordinate 970, forward strand.
AAAACTACATCGCCCGCCAACACGCCAGCGATACCTTACAAATCGAAGCCATTAATACAGGCAAACGCATTGTTATTTGTTCATCCAGTGCGAGTTATTGTCAATCACGTTATGACGTTTTATCAGCCATGTATCCCGACAAGCATATTGGGGTGATTACCGCCAAAAACACACATGAAGCACAAGCCTTAATGGAACAACCTGATTTAATTCAAAACTATGATGTACTGATTCTTTCTCCTGCGGTTGCCATTGGTATCTCGTTTTCACTGAAAAATCATATGCATTGCTGTTTTGGATTGTTCCCCAATGGACGCAATATGCCTGATTCCGATACAGCGATTCAAATGCTGGCACGACTACGGTCGCTTATCGACAATCAATGGATTATTTGCTTAGATGATCAACGTGCGGTGTATTCACATATGCCCACGATTCCCGAAGAAATTGGTCAAGCGGTGATTAAACGCTTTGAACGCACCCTTTTTGTCACAGGACTTGAACAAGACCTATCCCATACCAGTGACCAATTAATCACCCTCTACCAAACCTGCGAATACAACCGTCGTGACAATAAAAACCACTACAACCGTTATTTTCTACAACGTTTAGCTGAAATGGACGTACAACTTCAGTATCGACCTATTGATCAAATCGTTATCAATAACGACTCCATACAACACACCGAAAAAGCCAAGAAAACCCAGCAACAACATCACGAACAGGCGAAAACAGAGAGCCATGAAATTGATAGCACACGCTTTAAACAATTGGATAAAGCTTTAATCTATCATCCCGAAACCGTATCCGAAGAAGACAAAGACTCACATGCGGGCTTTCTGTTCCGCCAAAAATACCAACTGCCCGAATGGGAAATGAGTACAGAACAAAAAAATCATTACCTGTATCTGGATGCGATCCATGCCCTTGAAAAATGCGAATGTCGCGAGATTATGCAAGCGGATAGAGCCTTTATTCGTGAAATCAGCAAGCATCAATTAAGTAGTCCTATCAGTATTATTAGCGAACAACATAACCTCTTATTACTGCATAAATTATTAAGCTACACCAACGACTATATGGATGGTACACCGTATACGCATCAAAGCTTACGCAATGGCAAACTGGTCAAATTTGTCGGTCGCCATTATCGAGAAATCGTTGCTTTAGATGTGATTGATTTACCCAAACAATGGAAACGAAAACCTGCCTTACTGATGAATTTGCTGTTGAAAAAAGTGGGGTACACGGTGAAAAATAGTCGCAAAGCCAATGGTAAACGTAATAAAAAAGGTAATTGCTGTTTCGATTATACCTTTAGCGCACAGGCAATCACGGAGATTGAACAACTTTGCCAACAACGCCAGCAGGCGCAACAGACGTGGAGAGATACGATAGTGGGACAAATAATCTGTCTAGAAAAAAGAGTTAGTGGTACACAGAAACCGCGCTGCAATAAGCTAAAACCATGCTTTTAAGCTAAAATAACATGCCCTTTATGGCTATAAAATCAAGGGTGGGTCAATGGCAACTTCACGGGTACACATGCACCAGAAAACCCACAGACGATTAAGCGACAATAAATAACATCGCTGGATAACCCTGATTGCTCGTCATTCGTCGTATAGGACTATCAACTAAATCCTAGGTGACAACCGATCCAGAAACAAGCCTTATTTTAAACGCGCTACGCAGCGTTTAAAATAAGGCTTGTTTCTGGATAGAACGCCACCTAAAAAAGTTAATAGACCGATACGACGAATGATGAGCAAGCAAGAACACCCCGCAATAACATTCATTGTCGCTTAACCGTATGGAGTATCAGCATCGAAGACCTCCACTCGGAAATCTAAGCAAGCAATAAAATCAACCATCATATGTTTATCTCACTATTTTTTTTATTTTCTTGCGCAAGGCTACGTCTACCTTGTTTTAATTTTTTACGTTGAAAAAGACTAACACCGATTAAAAGCACTAGAACAAAAATAACAATGCCACCTAATAAGCCAATCGGCAGTGGATTACCAACACGTAATGGAAAATCAATGGTGTAAGGTTCGCCTTCTTCTTCAAATTCGGCGGTAATAATGTAATTTCCCTCCTCGCGGAAGACAAACCCTTGGCGATAAACACTGTCATCCAAAACCTGCGCACCAAGTTGTTCCTTCTCAGCACCAAACCAACGATCGTCGCGTACGGTAAATGTCACTTTAGCTTGCAAGGGTTTATTGGTATCAAGGTGGTTGGCATAGAGATGAATACGTCCTGCTTCATTGGGTTTGGGAAAAGCAGGATAAACCATTGCAGTGACAAAATACTTGCCAATTTGGGTTTCCAAATTCATGCTGGGTGGGGTGTTAGAATCCTCATTTAAGCTGTAAGCAGGTCTGCCAAGAATATGATGGGCATCGGCAACCGTAATGCAACAATAGAGTAATAACATCAAAGCAAGATGTGGAAAATTTCGTTTTGTTTTCATTTTTTTCACAAAATTATGGGAATTAACTCGCGATGACATGCTCGGTAACCGTGCCTTTGGTACGTTTAACAATACGAATGGGTAAGCTTGGATGCGGACAAACTTCTACACACAAACCACAGCCTACACAGGCATTTTGTACAATGGGTTGGTACTGATTCCAACGTTTAAATTTAATGCCTTTTTCACCTAAGGGACAAATGGCAACACAAGCCCCACAAACGCCACGATCTACCCAAGGATAACAAGCACTGCGATCAATTTGCGAGATTCCCATCGTGATCTGATCCCGCGCGACGACGGTAAGCGCATTAGTTGGACAGACTTCCATGCACTTTGCACACAAGGTACAGGCTTTTTCTTCAGGATTAATATACGGAGTATTCGCTTTTGCACCACCATCACGTTGATGAAATTGAATACAACGTGGTGGACAAACTTCACCGCATAAACCACAGCCAATACAAGCTGCATTAAATGCTTGTTCGTCGTTTAATGCACCAGGAGGACGAAGATGTCGTTTGGGATTAATAGGTGTTTCAGGAGTCATTAAACGACTTATTCCAATCGGTATTACGCCTGAAGCCAATAGGCTGGCAGAATAAACAAGCAACTTCAGCGTGCTACGACGTTTCATGATTATTCTCCTTGGCGTGTGCTTGGCGATATTGTCGTCCTAAATGACCATGCCCTTGGTAGGCAATGTCTTTTGGGCTGATATAAAACGTCATGGCATCGGTCGGACAAGCGGCAATACAAGCACCACAGTTATTACATTCTTGCCCAAATTGATCACGTAAAGGATCTAAGCCAAATTCACACGCCACATTACATTTAACACAATCTGTACATTCTTCAACAATACGTTTAATACGCACTAAACGAAACCGCCCAAGTAAGGAATACAATGCGCCACCAGGGCAAAGGTAACGGCAAAAACCACGGCGAGCGACTAAAAGATCAAATAATAACGTCAGCAAAAAGAACACTGCACCTGCGCCAAAACCACTTAAGGCAATGCTGTAATAAATTTCACGTCCCACTATCGCAGGTGGATACATGGAAGCAAAAATCACAGATCCTGTGATCATCGAAATAATAATCCCAAGTGCCAAGACAAGGTATTTTAAACGGCGATCAAAGTGTTTATTACCCAGACGTATTCCCGATTTTCTTAGCAAAAACCCTAGGTTGCTATTAAGTTCATAAAGAAAAGTTGCAGGGCAAATCCAACCACAAAAAAATCGTCCTAGCAGGACTGTCAATAAAATGGGAATCAATGCGGTGAGTATAAAAGGCCAATAGAGCTTTAAGCTTGCGGCAATTTGCCCAACAATTGCCAGCGGATCGCTCAGTTGTAAACCTGCAAATGTCCCCGACCATGTGTTGCCTTTTAAACCATCTAATTGCTTTTCTGGGTCGGAAACAAAAGGTGAGGTAAGCGTTTCCATTACATCATAAACATGCTTTTCGCTTGGACTTAGCAAGTCATAACCATGTGCGGCGACATAGGTTTGGTAAACATGTAAAAAGGGGATTAAAATCAACAAGCTAAACACAAGGCTTAAACTTAGCCAACGCAATTTATTAAGGTGTTTCCAGAGAAAATAAGGTTTTTCCCTTGCCGTAACAGTGTGAGTTATTTTGTTCATGCGTGATGCTCAGGAATAATGCGAATGGCTTGAGGTAATTGAATGCAAGAGCGTTCACATAAACCACAGCCAACGCATTGATCAGTAATAACAGGTTGTTCTAAACGTTGTACTTTGATTGCCACATCTTGTAGAGGGCAGGCACGATAACAAACACCGCAGGTTTTACCTTGATAAGACAAGCAAAGGTGAGTATCAACATGTGCTTTACCCATTTTGACGTTAGAAAGAATGGGGTCTAGTTTATATTCAATCTTGCTAATGGCATCGGTTGGACAAACATCGCCACATTTCATGCATAAAATACAAGCCTGATTACGCGGGATAATATAAGGCGTATCAATGGAGGCGATGCCATTCTCTACACCAAAATAATTAATACAGTGATTCGGACAGGCTTCGCCACATTGACCGCAGCGAATACAGCGCTTTTCAAAATCGTCCTCGGCTAATGCACCTGGGGGACGCAAGTAGCGTAAGGTATCGCGTCGTTTTGCGCTAAGTGCTGTTTCAGGGGCGAGTGCTGTGAGTGTACTTGCCGCTAAACTGGCGAGGAATGTTCGTCGCTTCATCAATGCTTACCTCGGGTTTATCCCGTACTCCATGCACGTGGTCGCTTCATTCCAGCAATTTTGCAGGCTTGCTTTACGTAACCATATGGAAAGAGTTTAAAAAGACGTTTTTTTGCTTCTTTTTTATTGCTTTGGGTTTCGGTGGCAAGGTACTCCGTGACGTGGCGAACATCTGGAATAACGCCATGTTCACTATAATAATGTCGCATAAATTTTAAAATTTTCCAATGCGTATCATTTAACGCAATATTTTCTTCTTCGCTTAATGCTTTGGCAACCTCATCCGACCAGTCATCTGGATCAATGAGATAGCCTTCAGGATCACGTTCTACTTGTATATTCATTTTATTTTTTCCTACCTTTTTTGAAGCTACCATCTAAAGCTGTAAAAGTATTCTATGTAGATCGGGTTAATGCAACTAACCTATTGATTTGTCGGGTTACGCTAAAGCTAACCCGACCTACCACGACCATAGTCTTTTGCGTGTGAGAGCGGAAATTAACCTATTTTTTCAATACGCGCAGCGGATTTTTTGAAATCCACCTGACCTGAGACGGGATCCCAAATACGGCTCGTCACACGATTGGCTAACCATTTATTTTTCTCAGGTACTGCACTGTCAGCAACAGATAAATTCCACGGGCCAAACATATAACCGCGTGGCACATTGTTTCGTGCGGGACGTACTAAACTGTTTGTGCCGACTTGGGCGCGGGCTTCAAGTTGTCCGCGTCGGGTTATAACGCGTACTTTATCACCATCTTTAATCCCCAAATCCTTGGCATCTTCTTCATGCATTTCGACATACATTTCAGGTACAAGGCGACGGGTTGTTGGGCTACGATTCGACTTCGCGGTATGAAAATGTTCATAGACCACACCTAAGCCAAACCAATAGGGGAATTTATCCTTAGGTACGTCATTCCATTTTTTGCCACGGTGCTCTTCGTCGGGTAAATCAGGGGTTAAGCCTTTATCGCGCGCTTCTTTGAGTAAGGCAATGTTATCAATGGTATAAACACCTTCTTTGCTACCAAACTCCATTAATTTAGCGGTTATTTCCTTACGGTTGCTATAGTCTTGCTTGCATATTTTCATATGCACTTTGCCATCACTGGTACGGAAATAACCATAAGGTTTATTTTTCCATTGCCCTTCTTGCGACATAAAACGACGTTTTGATCCGCCATGTTTGGCAATTTCATACGTGGGTGCAGGCCATTGAATACCGCGTAATTTTTTGAGTTGTTCATAAGGCGATAGCTTGTCAATTTTTTCGACTTCTAAAATCCCTGTAAGGTCAGTATCTGTGCCAGCGGAAGCGCGGACAATATCGCGGAAGATTTCTTCAACATCATAGAAACCATTGTCGGTTCTCTTATAAGGCAAGACCTTATCCATATCCAAGCCGAGTAGCTTCCCAATACCTTTTGCTTTATCAATAACCATATCTAAATCAGGACGACAGCCTTTAGGGGGCATGGCCGCTTGTTCGCAGATATTAATACGGCGTTCTGAGCTAATATAAACACCATCCACTTCACCCCATGTCGCAGCGGGTAAAATAACATCGGCATACAGGTTATTTGGGGCATGACGATAAATTTCTTGTACCACATTAAAGGTTTTCTTTAAGGCAGGACGTACCAGATTTTCTTGATCAGGCAGATCAATATGTGTGGCATAGACAAGGAACATCGCTTTGACTTCGTCTTTCAATGCTCGCTCCATCATGCCAACAGCCATACCAGGGTTTTGCGAATTCATTGCATTTTTTAGGTTTGCCTCAGGTACACGCCAATGTTTAGCGATATGCAAGCGATGTTTGTCATTTTTTAACGGCTGATTGAAGGGCAGACGACCCGTTAGTCCACCTGTAAAGCGTTCACCCATTGCATTAGGTTGTCCTGTCATCGAAAAAGGACCACAACCAGGTTTGGCAAGGTTGCCTGTAAGGGTGAGTAAATTAACAATCGAAATAACATTGTGTTGACCGTGAATATGCTGGTTGTAACCAATCCCCCACATAATGATCACGCCACCGTAGCCTTTACCTGCGTGTTTGCCTTTACTGCGTTCTAAACGCTTGCGTGTTGCGTCAGCAAATAAGCTTGCAACGTGACGAATCAGTTTTGGAGAAACATCATGATTTTTTCCACCCATACGGTCTTGTACTTGTTCGGGGCTGTATTCTTCTTTAATCGTTTTAACGTATTCTTCCCAGCCTACAGCGTGCTCCTTAATAAAATCCCAGTCAATGACATCATCGTGTTCCTTGAGCAACACATGGGCGATTGAATTAAGGAAGCTAATATCACCATTGAGAATAGGAACGTGTACCGTATTTTTAGGGTTAATATCCTCATAACCCATAACCGTTCCCGTTCTGCGTGGGTCAACAACAACGGTTGGGATGTCCTTTTTTTGTTTATGATCGGCTGCTCGCCAGAAAATAATCGGATGCGATTCGCGTGCATTATGACCAAAATGCATAATCATATCGCACAGTTCAATATCTTCGTAAGCCAATGGGGGCGTGTCTGAACCCAGCGTGGCAAAGTACCCTGTAACGGCAGAAGTCATACACATCCGTGCATTCGCTTCGATGGTGTTAGAGCCTAGTACGCCTTTCATAAACAGGTTTTCTAGGTATTGCCCTTCCATGGTTAGCTGACCTGAACCGTAGAGTGCAATGGAATTCCCCCCGTATTTTTTTACCCTATGGGCGATTTTGTGATCAATCATCTCCCCCGCTTGTTCATAGGGAACACGCACAAAATGCTCGTCATCAAACGAGCCTTTGGTTTTAGAGACATAGTCTAAATCACCATGATCGGGCTTTTTCCATTCTTCCCATACGTCTTTACGTACATAAGTGTCACCTTCAATGCGATCAACATAAATAGGCTCGGCAGCAGTTAAACCTTTAATGCATTGCAAACCATAGTTGGTTGGGTGTTCTTTATCAGGGCGCATGGAAACAATTTTGCCATTCTCTGCTTGAATGACCGTGCCACAACCGACACCACAATAAGGGCATTGGGCTAATGCGGTAGTACGTGAAGCCGTATTGGTTTCTTTTGTGCCTGAAGCGGCTTCCAGCTCTGGATTTGCACCAACCATTAAGCTTGCACCTGCAACAGCACTGGTGGTAAATGCACTGCTTTTTAAAAAATCACGGCGGCTTAAATTCGTTTTAAATCTTTTCATGGTTATCTTCCTGATCCTTTTATACTTTTTCTTTTGTCGTAACGAGACTGCGTAAATAAACAATAATATCGTCAATTTCTTGGTCACTTAGATTGGCAAGACCTTTTGCGCCAGAGAAACCTAACATACGTGTTCCCGTCCGACCTTCTTTAATCGTGGTACGCAAAAAACCATCGGATGCTTTGTTTAATGTACCTATTTTGCCAATGGCTGTGCCTGTACCACCTGCAATATAGCCGTCACCTTTAGGACCATGACAAGTGCTACAAATACTTGCAAAACGTTGTTTACCAATAGCAGGATCACCTTTTGCCTTAGGCAGTGCATTAACAGCAGCAGAGCGATCAGGTAATGTGGCAAAGCTGCGAAGATAGGCAAGAATCGCCATCACTTTCTCTCGTCCAAGATGGGCAAAAGGAGGCATACCTGTCTCAGGTCGCCCATCGCGTACTGTGCCTAAAATGAATTTGTCACTAACGATGCTAAGAAACTCAGGGTTAGAAAGAGAAGGAGCAAAACCAGGCTTGCCAATCGCATCGGCTTGATGGCAAAAAATGCAGTTTTGTTGGTAAAGTGCTTTTCCTTGGGATATTTTTGCATCATCTGCAGCAAAAAGAGCACTTGTAGTCAACGCATACAGCATGATGATGGGATAAAGATAGTAGGTGTATTGCTTCATGTAAATCCTCCTAACGGATTGCTTCTTAGTTGAGGGCGTTCTTATTGTTAGTCGATGTAAACGATGTAAACTATTTGGTTTGATAACTATGCAATAACAAAACGTTACCAATCCTCCTTCTTAATGGGAGCAGGCATGTCTTTATGGCATTCATAGCAGACAATATTGTGTTGCTTAATCTTCTTATGCCAGCCGTCAATGAGGGTATTTTTATTAAAATCATTGGGCAATGTATGGGCAATACCTTGATGGCAATCAATACACGTTTGTTTCCATTCAAGTGCAAGTGTGTGCATTTTACTTGCCATGGCACTTTGTTTGTCTTCTGCCATTGCACCTTGTTTATGGCAGTTACGGCATTCTCGTGAATCCGTTTCACGCATCCCTTCCCATACGGCATAGGCAAGCTTTGAACGTTTTGCTTGAAATTTTTCACGGCTACTAATGCTGCCGATGAGCCAATGAAATAACTCATTACTTGCACGAATTTTTCGTGCGACTTTATACGTCCATTCACGAGGGACATGACAATCAGGACAGCTTGCACGAACGCCTGTTGCACTGCTGTAATGGATGGTTTTTTTGTATTCTTGATAGACATTTTTTTCCATTTCATGACAAGAAATACAAAACGACTCAGTATTCGTTAGCTCCAGACTCCAATTAAATCCCCCCCAGAAAAGGATACCCGTCACAAAAAACAAAACGGCTGCGACAATGCATTTAGATGAAATATGTTGTGCGATCCATTTCAAAATTGTTCTGCCTTCTTATTGTTAGATTATTATTAGAGATATGACATATGCATACATACATACGCGGAGGATACATTGATCTTCAATAACAATAATTGACATACATCAATTGGAACAAATAGCTGGTGTGCATATCAGGGATTTGAGAGTTTAAAGAAATACATAGTGACTCTCTTATTGAATGTATATAATCAGCGCATGCTCTTTTATTCTCGCTATTTTCATTTTACCTTAGCCTTAATGGCATTATTTTTTCCCAACATTGCCTTAGCGCACAGCCCCATTAAAGGGATGGGGGATTTTTTGAATGGCGTGCTACATCCTCTACTCGTGCCTTCACAGGTATTACTTATTGTTGCACTTGGCTTATGGTATGGGCAGCACCAACCTAACCAGCATAAAAAATCAGTCTTGCTTTTCTTATTGGCAACCATTGTTGGTTTGCTTATCACAGGGCTATTTCCTGTTATCAATACTATAGGGAATAACACGTTATTTTTATTGCTTTTAATGATGAGCATTAGCATAGGAATGATTATTGTGACAGGGGTTTCCATTCCACCTCCTGTTTTTATTTTGTTAGGGTTACTTTCTGGTTTTTTGCTAGGTCTTGATTCTTCACCCGATCAGCTTGTGATGAAAGAAAAAATTGCCTCGCTGTTTGGTAGTGGTATAGGCATCTATTTTTTAATGCTTTATGCAATGGCATTATCTGAAAGTTTGAGTACAAAACCATGGCAAACGATTGCTGTACGGGTTATTGCCTCTTGGTTAAGTGCGAGTGCCTTTATGGTATTAGCCCTTCATTTTTCTCTTAATAAATGGTAAATGCGAGATGGCGCTATTGCATCAATTCATGCATCAATTCATATTGTTTTTTCTGTTACTCACCTTCTCAAGCATAAGCTATGCCGATTTAGTAAAACCTGCTTTAATTGAAATTAATGTCAATAAACAAGGTCATGTCGCTATAGAAATTCGCGCCAGTATTGAAGCCTTACTAACAGGTATTAATGGGCGTTATAAAAATACTAAAGATGCGCCTAACGCGGCTGAATATGATCACTTGCGACAAATGAGTAGTGAACAACTATTGCCAGAATTTGAAAAATTCAAAGTGAATTTTCTCAATAAAATTTATCTTGAAGATAATCAACAGCATAAAATTCCATTGTCGCTTAGTAAGGTGGAAATTCCTGAACGTGGCTATACCAAAGTACCACGCATTAGTGTGATTAGCGTGCAAGGTCAAGTGGATTTAAGTACTCAATCAGTGCGATGGTATTACCCACTTTCTTTTGGCGATTATGCGGTACGTTTACGACAAGTTGATCTTGAAAAGCAAAAATTTCACTGGTCAGAATGGCAATGGGTACGCAGTGATGAACCGAGTGATCTTATGTCAATCACTGAAATTGTTGCACGTAAGCCATTAATTAACACGATTGGGAATTATATTGAACTTGGCTATAAACACATTCTGCCTAAAGGAACGGATCATATATTGTTTATCTTCGGACTGTTCTTATTTTCAAGCGCGTTTCGTCCATTACTGTGGCAAATCACCATGTTTACGATTGCTCACACGATTACCTTAGGGCTTGCAATGAATGGTGTGTTTGATTTGCCTGAACGAATCGTTCAACCATTAATTGCCTTATCTATTGTTTATGTTGGCGTTGAAAATGTGTTTAACAATGGTTTGCAGAAAAGTAGATTGGCCTTAGTCTTTGGCTTTGGTTTACTGCATGGGCTGGGATTTGCCAGTATGTTAGCCGATTTTGGTATGCCTGAGGGGGCTTTTGTCACTGCACTGATTAGTTTTAATATTGGCGTTGAATTAGGGCAGTTAAGTATCTTATTCGGTGCTTTTTTGTTAATTGGCTTATGGTTTGGTCAACGAGCATGGTACAAAACATTGGTGATTAATCCTGCTTCAATCATGATTGCATTGATTGCTTTTTATTGGTTTATTGACCGTTTGGCATTGTTCACTTGAACAAATAACATATCTATAAATCCCACCCTTGTAGAGCGCAGTCCCGCCTTCTTTAGAGGCGGGTTAGCGGAACGATTAAGAAGGGCGCGACTGCCCCTTGATGTAGTTTGCGATGATTTCAAGAGAAGCACCACCTGTTGA
>DRMA01000102.1 GCA_011375245.1 Thiothrix sp.
AATATCACCTGTCACCACGATGACATAATCAGTAGCAGGTCGATAATTTAGTTTGATTAATTCAATCAATTTTTGGAATTTTTCACTACAATCTTTATAGCCAATATGAATATCTGATAAATGAATTATTTTTTTCATTAATATGTTCGCCCTATTTAAGTAAATTGCATTAGCCCTGAAATAGCATAATACATACTTTTAATAACATGTGTGAATCCATCAAGCAAATGACAAAAAAACAACAAATTAATCATAACTACCTATAATAAGGGATAAGCCTTATACCTCATTTAGGGGATATAAAATTACTGCTAAACAAGAGATACTTATTTAAAACGAGTGTAAAAAACAACAAAGACACAGTAAAAAGGGGTCTAAACGGAGCTTACAAAATCAATACCATGAACAATGAATGGCCTAAAGAAACCTTAACGGTTTTTATTTTAGAAGACGATAAACCAACACGTTTGCGTCTCTGTAATATTATTAATAATGACAATCATCTTATGCTTGCTTATAGTGCTGAATCACTCAAAGAAAGCAGACAATGGTTAATACACCCTGCGCATTCCCATATTGATATTTTTCTTATTGACTTAGGGTTGCCTGATGGATATGGAACTGATTTTATTAATGAAATTAGCCAATCACACCAACATACTAAAATCATGGTTATTTCACGCCTTGGCGATGAAAATAGTGTTATTGAAGCGATTAAAGCAGGCGCAAAAGGCTATTTATTAAAAGATAATGATGAAATGCATATTATTGATGCCATCAAACAACTTGCTTGCGGTGGCTCTCCCATAAGCCCCGCAATAGCTGGATATATACTTGATTTTTTTAAAAAAAATACGTCTTACGAGAACAATGATCACGCCTTAGCTCTACATAACTTAACGGCTCGTGAAAAAGATGTTTTACAATATGTTGCGCGTGGTTATAGCAACAAAGAGATAGGACAGGCACTCGAAATATCACCACACACGGTTGCCTCCCATGTAAAACACATTTACCAAAAACTAGAGGTCACTTCACGCAGCGAGGCATCATCTGAATATTACTCCTATCAAACAGGCAGTGATATTTTACAAAAATCAGCCTTACAAATGACGCTAGCAATGAAACAAGCCAATAAATCAGCCGCTCAAATTATCGAATTACTTGAAATAACGTTCCAAATAACAGGCTCCCATAGTGTCAAAACACTCTATCAAAGCGGCTTTGCCATTAAAGAAATTTTTATTGCTATGCGACAACATTTTCATAGTGATGATAAACAAATTACAGGCTATTTATCACAACTTCCCATTGAGTATAACCTTATTCTAAATGGTCTTCTTGAATCAAGAGAATAAGAAATGCTAATAAAACATCAAGCAAAAGCTTTAGTACAAATCATCCTACTCATGGGTGCTGCTTGTTTACTGATTATTGGCTATGGCTATTTATTTTTGTATGAATTCACTCCTGAAAATGACCTCCCCCCGCAATTCCAGTCGGCCATTTTCTACCCCTTAGACAAACCTTGTCCTAATATGGATTACCAATTACTCAACAGAGATGATGGCGAAGGCGCTGAATTACAAAAACATCTCAAAGCCTGTAAAAAAGCTCAAACGAATACAGCCAAGGTAAACACGGTTAATCTACCGCATGAATGGAAAGATAATAAAAAAGCGGTTCATTATGGCTGGTATTCAATGACCATTTCATCAGAAATTATGCTGCCTGATGAACCTTTGCAGTTACAAAGCACACTCTGGTCAATTGTTATTCCTAAGGCCAATATGAGTATTGCTGTATTAATCAATGATACCTTGGTCGGTTGGAATGGCACGTTTAATAACACTTCAAAGAACAATAACCGTCCGCTGCGCTTTACCTTTCCTGATAGTGTGTTGCAACCCGCATCCGAGGTACGCGTTGATATATACCTTGAAAGCACCTACGCACACCAAGGCTTTTTGGGGAAAATCTATTTATTACCCAAAGAAATGACGGAAAAATCTTTTCAGCACAATCGTTTTTTAAAAGTTGATTTATTAACCATTATTTTAGCGCTACAAATTGCCTTTGGGGTTAATATTTTTATTCTCTGGTTACAAAGCCCAAACTACATTGAATACGCTTTTTTTTCATTGGGTACCTTCTTATGGGCCGTTAGCACCTATAGCTATATCACCCCACATATACTGATCTCCCCTACTATTCAAGACTGGTTATTTTATTCAAGTACAGGTTTTCTTTCCATCAATACTATGTACTTTATCCATCGTTTTTTTGGTGAAAAATACCCGTATTATGAAACGGTTATCTTACTTATTGGCGTAATATTTTCCACGCTGATGTTGCTCTACGATGATTATCGCTACCTTGCAGGTAAAGCCTTTTTATCCTTTGGCTATCTGATTATTACTTACATCCTATTTTATTCCATTTATAAAATTCATCGTGTGCGTCGTATTGAACTCGCCACGCATATTGCTTATACAGGCGCTATTATTCTCTCCATTATCTTTGCTACGCACGATTTAGGCGTTATTCTTGGCTTACTGCCATGGAGTAATGGCTTGTATATTGGCTATGCATCCATTGCCATTCTACTGGCTTTTTGTTGGTTATTAATCCGTCGTTTCGTCTTAATCCATGAAGAACTTGAATTAGCCAATCATAGCCTTGTTGATCTTAATACTGAACTGAATGCCTTAAATAAAAGCCTTGAAAACCGTATACAAGAACAACACAAAATCATTAATCAACATTATGCTAAAAAAACTGATAATGAACGTGAATCGTTAATACGTGATATACATGATGGCGTTGGCTTACATCTCGCAACCATTCTCAATGAACTTGACCAACCAGAACCTGATCACAGAAGTATTAAACGTCTTTCACAAGATGCATTGACCGATTTACGCCTGATTGTTGATTCGATGGGAACAGCAAATAAAGACATCGGACGCATATTAGGCATGTTCCGTCAACGCATTGCACCTCACTTAAAAAGTGCTGGGCTGACTCTGCAATGGGATGTCGATATTTTGCCAGAAATACAACGCTTTGGCTCAGAGGAAGCATTACACTTGCTTAGAATTTGCCAAGAAAGCATTGCCAACACACTAAAATATGCTGAAGCATCTTGTGTATACATCAGTGCTAAAACACGTAATAACAATGAAATTTTGGTAACCATAGAAGATAATGGTAAAGGATTTGATCCACAAGCGACTTCTATAGGTGCAGGCATCAAGAATTTATATCAACGTGCCGAGAAAATTGCCGCTGTTTTATCAATCAACCAACAACAAGAGCAGCAAAAAAACCAGCAAGGTACTTGCATACAACTTACTATTCCTATCCATTTATCAATGACCCACCCTAAAAATAAAAAAACAATAATATGAACCACTAAAGCAAGTATCTTCGTCCAATAAATATCTAATTGATAAATTTGCGAGTTTATTTGTATTTAAGTCTCTCTAATTAGAGTGAGGTTACCGTGAAGGAGTACACCATGATCACCCGTCTTATAACAAAACAACTAAAAAACACCTTAAAATATACAATTGCAACATCTGTTTGTCTAATCAGTATAGGCGTAGGAACATCCACCCATGCAGATACCGATCCAATAGTTCATTCCTATGCTGGACAAAAAACCCATCAACTTAATTTTGGGGGGAATGGTATTGACACGTTATTAGTCACACCACCAAAACGATGCGCCGTTTTACGCTTTGATTCAGTGAAAATCAATCTAACAAAAAAACGTTATGGAAAAGCGTATATTATTGCAAAACCTAAAAAAGGCTGTCAGAAAAACTGTATTATTAAAGTAAAATGGGCGCAAAAACCTGCGGGAGTTTTAGCCTATAACTTGCATGTAACATGGCAACAACTTCCCGCTACATGCTAGTTAATCTAAAAAAATAATCCTTACATAAGATGTGCGTTCAATAACAAATGCACCCAAATACTTGCCGCATAACCTAATGCAATAGCCCACGCCCATTTAAGGTGTGAAAAGAAGGTATAAATACCGCGTGCTTGTCCCATCAATGCCACACCTGCTGCGGAACCAACCGATAACAATGAACCTCCCACACCTGCCGTCAACGTAACTAATAACCATTGACCATGTGACATGGCAGGATCCATTGATAACACCGCAAACATCACAGGGATATTATCTACAATCGCCGATAAAATACCGACTAAAATATTCGCTTCAGTTGTACCCAAACCACCATACATCGCCACTGAGGCTAATGATAAGTACCCTAAAGCTCCCAAACCACCCACACACAAAATAACGCCATAGAAAAACATTAAGGTATCCCATTCCGCGCGTTGTAATTGGGTAAAGATATCCCAACGCCCCACCGTATGAGCAATACTTGGATCTTCAGGTGGTGAGTTATTCTCACCCGTCATTTTTAGGTAATAACCAAACAATTTAAGGATACCTAACCCCGTCATCATGCCCAGCATGGGAGGTAAATGCAGTGAATTATGGAAGGTAACCGCCATAGCAATGGTTGCAATGAAAATTCCTACCACCACAAAACCACCCCGTTTTACTTCAGCAATATCTGAATTTGCCTCTGGTTTATCCTTGTTGACAAAGAACGACATAATGGTTGCTGGCACAATCCAGTTCACTACCGAAGGAATAAATAACATAAAGAATTCGGCAAACTGCACTTTACCTTTTGCCCATACCATCAAAGTTGTGATATCACCAAAGGGACTAAACGCGCCCCCTGCATTGGCAGCTACAACAATATTGACACATGCTAATGAAACATAAGCCATTTTTTTACTATCAGCTAATATAGCATCCTTCCCCCCCGCAACAGCAATCACCACGGCTGACATTAATAATGCTGTTGTTAAGTTATCAGCAATAGGAGAAATAAAGAATGCCAGTACGCCTGTAATCCAAAAGATGGTATAAAGCGAGAAACCTTTCCCCACTAACCATGCACGCAATGCCGCAAACAGATTACGCTCCTCCATGGTATTAATAAACGTCATTGCTGCTAATAAGAAGAGCAGTAATGCCACATACTCAAGTAAGTTATGGTTTAAAAATAGTCCAACACTCTCCTCAGCTCCTGCTCCCCTATAGGCCAAGGCAACCAACACCCAGATAATACCTGCCGCAACAATCACTGGCTTGGATTTACGCATATGAATGACATCTTCAAGGATGACAAGAGTATAAGCAATACCAAATAAACCCAGTGCAATAAAACCATACATCGAGGTGGTAAAGTCGCTTGGTTCAGGTAACTCTCCTCCACCAGAGGCAAAAAGTGTTGCAGGCAATAGTGTTAGTAGACCAACAAAAGTGGCCAGATAAGTTCGAGCATTCATGTTAATTGTATACCAGTAAATTTTAATTTGATGTTGCTTTCGTGTTGTGAGTCACCCAACGCTCATCACCATTTAGTAATTGTTCTTTTTTCCAGAAAGGAGCAGATGTTTTTAGTTCTTCCATCAGAAATCGACAAGCCTCAAACGCAGCTTCTCGATGTGCTGACCAAGCAGCAACAACAACAATCGGTTCACTTGGCAAAATTTTCCCAACACGATGAATAAGCATTGTATGTAATAACGGCCATTGTTGATAGCTTTTCGCCACAATGCACTGCAATTGTCGCTGTGTCATGGCAGGATAATGCTCCAGCGTCATTGCGATCACATCATCACCCTCATTAAAATCACGCATTGTTCCAACGAAACAAGCACTTGCGCCCACCCCCTTTTCACTCTTCAAAAAGTTGGCTTCAAACTCTTGTAATTTCTTCCAAGGAAAGAGTGGATTACTGGTTATTTTTAGAACATCCATAGACGACCTAGCAGTGTAACGATTTGAGGCAAAGAATACACTATTTCAACACTTAGCCATAGGAACACCATCCAATCTCACAACAAAGAACTGGAAATGTAATAAAAAGCACATTACCATCTTGATGCCAGATATTTTTGGAAAATATTTCCCCACTATCTGAATGGAAGGGGAGTAAAACGGCTGGAATCAAAGTAAGCCTCTTTGCCTTTCACACAATACTAGACATAACAGTATTAAAAACACAAGATACTGTTAATTAACACGATTTTACTGTTTTTATTATTTAGGACAATCAACATGCCAACGAAAAACTATATGGCAGGCTTATTTGGGACATCCCCCATACGCCCATTACAGGAACATATGCAGTGTGTATACAACTGTATTCAATCACTATCACCTTTAATTGACAGCGTAATCACCAGTGATATGGAGGCAATGAAACAGCATCGAAAAGAAATCATTAAGTGTGAACATAAAGCCGATGAAATGAAAAAAGATCTACGTCATCATCTTCCTAAAGGGTTATTTATGCCTGTTGATCGGCGTGATGTACTTGACGTATTACTCATGCAAGATGCTATTGCCAACCAAACAAAACGCATTGCAGGACTTGTTGTCGGACGAAAAATGTCACTCCCCATTGAAATGCATGAAGAAATAAAACCTTATGTTGATCGCTGTGTTGACTCAGTGAAACAAGCTTACAAAATTATTAATGAGCTGGATGAATTGGTCGAAACAGGTTTTCGTGGACGTGAAGTCGCTCATGTTGAAACCATGATTGATAAACTCAATAAAATTGAAGGCGAAACGGATAAGCTACAACATGATCTTTCACACACATTATTTTCCTTAGAAGACAAGCTTCGTCCTACTGATGTTATGTTTACCTATCGCTTAATTGAATGGATTGGGCGTATTGCTGACAATGCACAAAAAGTAGGTAGTCGTTTACAACTTATGCTGGCGCGTTAATTCACACTTATTCTGCATTAATTAGGAAATCATTATGGATTTTGCTACTTTTTTTGCTAACGATATGAATATTTATATCGTCTTAGCCGCTATTTTTGGCATTTTCATGGCATGGGGGATAGGCGCAAACGATGTTGCTAATGCAATGGCAACCTCGGTAGGCTCTCAAGCCATTACCATTAAACAAGCAATTATTCTTGCTGCTATTTTTGAATTTTCAGGTGCTTATCTTGCAGGTGGTGAAGTAACTAAAACGATCCGCAAAGGCATTGTTGACCAAAATACTTTTATTGATAAGCCTGAATTACTCATTTGGGGGATGTTAGCCTCACTACTCGCTGCAGGAACATGGTTATTGATTGCTTCACGCAAAGGCTGGCCTGTTTCAACCACGCATAGTATTGTAGGTGCGGTGATTGGTTTTGCTGCTGTAGGGGTAAGTCCTGATGCTGTTCACTGGAGTAAAGTCACGGGGATTGTCTTAAGTTGGGTGGTCACACCTCTCATGGCAGGTGCGATTGCCTTTGCCATTTTTACCAGCATTCAAAAACTGATTATGAATACAGATGACCCGTTTAAAAATGCCATTAAATATGGCCCTATCTACCTCTTTATGGTCGGCTTTATTATTGTCTTAGTCACCATCAAAAAAGGTTTAAAACATATTGGTCTTGATATTTCTGAACAATCAGGTCTTCTAATTGCAGTAACCATAGGCATCCTTATTGCGCTCTTTGGTTCTTACCTTATCCGTCAAATTAAGTTTAAAACCAAAGATGACAAGAAATTTAGCTATACCAATGTGGAAAAAATCTTTGCCATACTCATGATATTTACTGCATCAGCAATGGCATTTGCACATGGTTCCAATGATGTTGCTAATGCTGTAGGTCCCATGGCAGCCGTTATTAGCATTGCTCAAAGTGGCGCGGTTGCAGCAAAATCCTCTTTACCCAGTTGGGTACTACTTGTGGGGGGGGTTGGTATTATTGTCGGTCTTGCTACCTTCGGTTATAAAGTCATGATGACTGTTGGCAAAAGTATTACTGAACTAACACCAAGCCGTGGTTTCTCTGCTGAGCTTGCTGCTGCTAGTACCGTAGTCTTGGCCTCTTATACAGGCGCACCTATTTCAACCACACAAACATTAGTCGGTGCAGTGTTAGGCGTTGGTATTGCACGAGGTATTGCTGCAATTGATTTACGGGTTGTGGGTAATATCTTTATGTCATGGGCAATTACTTTGCCTGCTGGAGCTATTTTGTCAATCTTATTCTTCTATACATTGAAAGGGATCTTTGCCTAATCTTTAGCTTAACCCAACAGGGTTGCAACACAATGTTCCAACCCTGCTTTTCCTACATCCGCCTAATTCTTACTCCACGGTCACTGACTTCGCCAAATTCCTTGGTTTATCAACATCTGTGCCTTTTAATACAGCCGTATAATAAGATAACAACTGCAACGGAATGGTATACACAATTGGTGCCAGTATTTCGGGGACTTTAGGAATGGTAATAGTATGAATATGCTCATCTTCACGAATACTAACCTCTTCATCAGCAAAGATATATAACACGCCACCCCGTGAACGCACCTCTTCAAGATTTGATTTGAGTTTTTCCAATAACGGTGTATTCGGTGCAACAGCAATAATTGGCATTTCATTATCAACTAACGCTAAAGGACCATGCTTTAATTCACCCGCAGGATATGCCTCAGCATGAATATACGAAATTTCTTTCAGTTTTAACGCGCCCTCCATGGCAACAGGATATTGTGCGCCACGACCTAAAAATAGTGCATTATGCTTTTCGATAAAAGCTTCAGACATGGTTTCAATGGCAGCATCTTTATCAAGCACCTGTTCCAGCAAGAGAGGTAATTGTTTTAGATGATTAACCAAATATTTTACTTTTTCAGGATGGTTGCCTTTAGCTTGTAGTAATAACCCAATAAAAATCTGCAATGCAACCAATTGCGTCGTAAAGGCTTTGGTAGAGGCAACCCCAATTTCAGGCCCTGCAATAGTCATTAGTGAAAAATCAGACTCACGAATTAACGAGCTTTCAGCCACATTACAAATGGTCATTGTTGCTAACATACTTTTTTCTGTTTGCACCTTATCCAATGCAGCCAACGTATCAGCCGTTTCTCCTGATTGTGACAACGTTAAAAACAGGACTTTATTACGTTTTGGCGTGCGGCGATAACGGTATTCACTCGCCACTTCAACGTTACACGGCAAATCAGTCATTTCTTCTAGCCAATACTTGGCAATTAAGCCTGCATGATAACTGGTACCACAGGCAATAATTTGAATTTCCTCAACCCTTGCCAAGGTTTCTTGTACATTATCTCCGATAATACAGGGGATAAATTCGTCATTCCCCAAGCGTCCTTCTAGTGTTAACTGTACTGATTGTGGCTGCTCAAAGATTTCTTTATGCATAAAATGGCGATATTCACCAAGGCTTGCTGAGCACATGCCTGCGGTCGATTCTTTAACTTCACGCTCCACTTGTTCATTATTCGCATCAAAAATAGTAATCGAATCCCGTTTTACCAACGCAAAATCACCATTTTCTAAATAAATAAAGCGTGACGTTACGGGTAATAAGGCTTGCACATCTGAACCAATAAAGTTTTCACCCAAGCCTAGTCCCAAGACTAATGGACTACCATGACGCGCCACAATTAAGGTATCAGGCTCATCATTGGAAACGACCGCAAGAGCATATGCTCCTCCTAAATGATCTACAGTTGCACGAACAGCATCTTCTAACCCTAAGCCTTTAGCGCGATTATGTTCAATTAAGTGCGCAATAACCTCCGTATCCGTTTCAGATTCAAAGACGAATCCTTCAGCTATCAGCTCTTGGCGTAGTGCTTCATGATTTTCAATAATACCGTTATGTACGATTGCCACACGGTCTTTACTCATGTGAGGATGGGCATTACGCTCTGCGGGTTCACCATGGGTTGCCCAGCGTGTATGGGCAATACCTGTCATACCAATAATCGGTTCAGCAGCCAATTTTTCGCTGAGTGCAGCAACTTTCCCCAAGGCACGAGTACGCTGAATAGCATTTTCAGCGGATAATACGGCCACGCCTGCTGAATCATAACCGCGATATTCAAGACGACGTAAACCTTCAAGCAAAATCTCTGTGACTGGGCGTTGTGCTATTGC
This sequence comes from Thiothrix sp., assembly GCA_011375245.1. Taxonomy (GTDB): domain Bacteria; phylum Pseudomonadota; class Gammaproteobacteria; order Thiotrichales; family Thiotrichaceae; genus HyVt-477. Next base: position 10,035 of record DRMA01000102.1, read on the forward strand.
ACCGACAATTCCACACATATATCTATCCTATTGTTTTTATAATTTAAAACCGCTCAGGCGGCAGAGCCATCAAGACTGAGTGACAAGACTAAAGCCTCGTCACTAGAAAATATTATGGGTTATTTATTTTTAACAGGACGTTTCCAACCTGCCAACGTTACCTGCTTAGGGCGCGCCAATGTTAATTCACCTTCAGGTGCATCTTTAGTAATAGTCGAACCTGCTCCAATAGTCGCATTATCTTCTACTTTTACAGGTGCAATCAATTGTGAGGTAGAACCAATAAACACATTATCACCAATTTCAGTAATATGTTTATTCACGCCATCATAATTACAGGTAATTGTCCCTGCCCCCACATTAACATTACTGCCCATTATCGTGTCACCAATATAGCTTAAATGGCTAACTTTGCTGCCTTGACCAATAACGGATTTCTTAACTTCAACAAAGTTACCAATTTTGGCATTATCACGAATATCGGCTTCTGGTCGAATACGTGCAAAAGGCCCTACATCAACATTTTCACCAATACGTGCTTTTTCCAACACTGAGTTTGCTTTAATTCTTGAGTTAGCCGCAATTTGGCTATCCGTAATGACACAACCTGATTCAATGGTGACATTATCACCGAGTTCGACCTGCCCAATAAAGAGCGTATTAACATCAATAAACACATCTTGCCCTACCGAAACCTCACCACGAATATCAACGCGTGCAGGATCAGCCAGTGTTGCGCCTTCAATCATCAGTGCTTCTACTTGTTGCCACTGGTAGGCGCGTTCAAGCTGCGCTTGCTGAATACGGTTATTCACTCCTGTTACCTCAAGAGGATTAGCACAAACAACCGCATCAACTTGTCCTTCATTAGCCGCCATTTCGATGCAATCGGTCAGATAGTATTCACCTTGTGCATTGTCATCACTTAAATTAGCCAACCAGCGTTTTAAATCCTTGCCTTTAGCGGCAATAAATCCTGTATTCACTTCATTAATTTTTCGCGTCGCCTCATTCGCATCTTTTTCTTCAACAATACGTACTACTTTGCCTGCATCATTACGCACAATGCGACCATATCCCGTTGGATTATCTAGTATTGTCGTTAATACGCCTAAATCGGCCTGTTGTAATGTTTGCAACAACCGCTTTAATGTTTTTGCCTCAATCAAGGGTACATCACCATAGGCAACCACCACATGATCATCATCTTCAATCACAGTATTAGCTTGCGCAACGGCATGACCTGTGCCTTTTTGTTCAGCCTGCTCAACCCATTGAATTGCTTCATCATTAAGCGCTGATTGAACATGCTCACCACCATGACCATAAATAATAGCAAGACGATCCGCGCCAAGCGCTTTACAAGCATCAACAACGTGCTGCAACATGGGCTTACCTCCCACTGAATGTAATACTTTGGGTAGGTTAGAACGCATACGAGTACCTTTGCCCGCAGCGAGTATAATTGGAAATGGTTTCATGTTTTATCCACAGCATCAATGAATTAAGCACTGGTGTTTGAAGTAGTATCTACCAGCCTCGATAGAGAAAAGATCAAATAGACCCTATAAGTACTTTAGTTTTTCTGTGCTAAATTATAGCCCAATATTTTACAAGGTGTCGCCTCTGTAGATGAATTGTTAGGATTTAATTTTCTCCCTCATTTCATGTTAAGATCAAAAACCAGACAAATAAATGCTATTTAATAGGGGCAATAATGATTAATAACTTACGCTTAAAAACAATCCTGGGCAATTTTAAAATCAAGGACCATACACTTGCGTATGAGGATTTCATCGCACGTACTTTCAATATGTGCATTGATGAAGGAATGGAATATGGAAAAATAGTCCCTTCACGTGCTTTTTGTTCCGATGAAAGCCAAGGATTTCCGATCATCCTCATTACCAAACACTTTAGTGCCTTTCCATTTGATCATGGATTAGTCGGCGGTATTATGGCAAAAGGACGCAATGGTGCTTACGCACATCATGCACAAGATCTTGTTATTTTCCAAGCAAGCCATGTTGGTTATGATAAAGATACGGATCATTTTGGTACCTATCGTCGCTTACAAACCAGTGACTGTCACCACTCCTCAAACTGTGGGCAAGTACAAGCAACACTAGACTGGTATCAGCAAGAGTATGCCTTTGCCTGTGATAGCACTTTACTACAATGCATTGATAATGAATACTATATAACCATTGATAAACTATTATTAAACCAAGAATATGATGAGGGTTTATTTCTGCAACTAAGTAAACTCATCGCCACCAAAAAAGGCAAACGACAAGACCCCATCAATATTCTTAGCACCGCCAAGGTGTTTCCAGCCTCAACAGCCCTTATTGATTTTCTCAAAGAACAGAACTACCAATGGTCTGAAAAAAAGCCCGAAGCCATTGGCGAATACCTCAAACCTGACTTGTTTTATTTCAAAAAAACTCTTACAAACGACAATCACGTCGAAAAAAATCTATTTCAATTTATGCCATGGATTGTCACTTCAAATGAACCGATGCTCAGTGCCGCAGAAGTCAATGTGCAAATCGAGTTTGATAAAAGCTATCGCAGCATCGTACGTGAGCCTGAATACCAACAGCGTAACCTCATCTATATTGCTGGCTTAAATATTGATATTTCGCCTACTAATGGGCAACTGTTTTCAGAAACACAATTTGTTCCATGGGCAGCTTATGTGCAAAACAAAGACGGTTCGCATTATATTTTAGAACAAGATGAGCTTTATCAACGCTTACTAAATAGTAGTAGTGATAATCCACATGTAACGGATATGAATGAAGCATTGCTTGAAACATCCACTGACTAAGCTTAACAAGTCCAATTAAGACTACCATCAAAAATATTTTAACAAAATAATAAAGACGTTGTAGGGCGGATAAGGTACGCCATCTGCCGCATGGCTACGTAGCATGGTGGATGGCGTGCCTTATCCACCCTACGAAGTTATGCTCTCTTTGTTAAAATAATTATGATGATCTACTTAGTAAAGCTGAATCAGCGAATTACTTTTGCTGATTCAGAAACTGGCTGTTGTAATAAACTTATTTCGCTGCCGATCCCTTCATTGCTATCAGGCGCTGCTATTTCAGCAGGCACAATCTTTTTCCATTCTGGTTGCAAACCAAAATGCGCATAAAAACGCGTATTGAAGGTATAAGGATCGTTAACGTGTTCAAAAAGAGAGGTTCCATACACTTTATTCACCTCTAGCTTGTCATATCCCATCATCAATAATAATGTCGGAAAAAGATTAAAATGACTCGATTTGTTTTTATTCAACGCAGCATTTTTTTTCCAATCAAAATCACCTGATGTTTTCTGTTTAATCACTAATAACGGCACGATACCTTCTTCTATATTGGCATTAATACCGCCACAATGTGTATTCTTACCTTCATTACCTCTTTCATGTAAATCTTGTCCATGATCCGACGTATAAATAACGGTTGCCTTGTTTAAATTAGCTTGGGTAAGCAACACGAAAAAAAACGAACCAACATTCCATAACAAGGTATTCCGATAAGAATTACGATAAGCAAGCCACGCATTTCCTCCCGCAAATCCACTCTTATCACCCGTATCTCCAACGGTTAAAAATCTTCCTCTCGGTAAAACAGGTTTATAGCGCATCACCTTATCAGGGTATTTATCGTTCACAGGAAAATGCCCTCCCATTTTATTCACATAAATAAATTCCTGCGTATCATTATTAATAAGTTCCACTAACTTACGAGCAACTGCCTGATCACGTTGTAAAATAGATGCATTATCAAACTGAATAAAATCATCAATTGCTTCTTGTTCCTTCCATGTCATCCCATTTTGTAACTGTTGATGTGTACGTTGTGCATCAATATAAACGGTTCGCATTCCTGCTTTTTGCGCATAACTCCAGAGTGAGGGCATCGTATAAATCATGCTTAAATAATTTTCCCTTGTTCCACCATAACGCAGTGTTAGATTAACTTCTGCACTACAGGTTGTCACTGAAGAAGCCAAACCATAATTAATCACCTCAATATCATCATAAGTGGTTTTAAGATTAGTGCGCACACCATATGATGAATTAATATCAAGATAATCACCTCGTATACTTTCATCAATGATATAAACAATATCTTTTATACTCTTTTTCCCCGTTTTTTCTATTGTTATTGGCTGGCGCACCCCCGTTTTACTACTCAATTTGTCATATGCATAAAGCACATAGTAAGACAATGGAGTAAACATGGCAGGTAAACCTGTTCCCCCTTCACCACCTTTGATAAAAATAAGCCCTGCCAAAGAAAAAATCCCGATTAGTGGCAATACAACAGAATTATATTTTTGTACTCCATAAACAAATTTAAACGCTGAATTAGGGGGAAGTACTACCCCCAATAAAACACAAATACCTAGTAACAGTGTTACCAAGATTTCTTGATAAAACTGGCTAAATGCATCACCTGCAAACCCAACCGCCTCCAGTAGAGAAATAAACCCTGAATAACTCAGAAAATATCCCATAATGCCGAAATAACCATCTTCAATCAGAAAAGCGACAAAAAATAACACCGCATAAAACAGACGTATTCCGTTATTTTTTATATATGCTGCGCTAATAAATAGCATAAACAATAATAAAAACACCCCCGAATAAAACACGGCTGAAACCACGCTATCAATCTTATCCAGACGCTGAAAATAAATGTCATAACTAGACAATATGACAATCGTCAAAAAAAGAATCTTCAGGGGAGATATTATTTTTTTTATCATAAAAAACAACGAAGTAATACAAAAAAATAGTTAAGAACTTCTGAAGTTTATAGATAAAATATCACACAAACAAAATAACACGACCAACGATTATAGATAACAGCTAAACAACATCCAACAGAGCTAGAGGCATATTATTAACCTTACCCTTTCACACAAACCACTTGCTTCAACGTATGCACAATCTCCACTAAATCTTCCTGTGCTTTCATTACTTTTTCAATGGGCTTATAAGCAGCAGGTGTCTCATCAATCACACTCACATCCTTACGGCATTCAACGCCTTCAGTTGCCTTAATATGTTCTTCTAATGAGACCTCTTTTTTCGCCTTAGTACGTGACATTACTCGCCCAGCCCCGTGACTACAGCTACAAAAACTATCAGCATTCCCCAAACCACGCACAATAAACGACTTCGCTCCCATGCTACCTGGAATAATACCCATTTGTCCTTCACGCGCACTCACCGCACCTTTACGCGTTACCCAAACATTTTTATCAAAATGCTTTTCATGACTAATATAGTTATGATGACAATTCACCGCTTCTGATACTGCGGTAAATGGCGTTGGTATTTCGTTTTGCAACGCCTCTAGCGTCCGCGACATCATCACTTCACGATTAATACGCGCAAAATCCTGCGCCCACGCCACTGACAAGGTGTACTCACGAAAAGTCTTCGAACTTTCAGGGATATAGGCTAAGTCTTTATCAGGTAACTGGATAAAATACCGCTCCATATCCTTTTTTGCCTGATTAATAAAATATGTACCAATCACATTGCCCACACCACGTGAACCACTATGTAACATCACCCAAACATTATCTTTTTCATCTAAACACACTTCAATAAAATGGTTTCCACCGCCTAATGTACCCAGATGATTAATATGATTCGCATTTTTCAAAAATGGATATTTTTCCGTCATAATTTGAAACTGATCGTGTAAAGGCTGCCATGCTGTTTCCACATCCTTAGGCGTATTACCCCAGCTACCTTTATCACGTCTACCACGACGTTTACTCCGTCCATGAGGAACTGCTTTTTCAATCGCATGACGAATCCCCAGTAAAGAATCAGGTAACTGACCTGCTTTCAGGCTCGTTTTCACCGCCATCATGCCACAACCTAAATCCACGCCAACAGCCGCAGGAATAATCGCTCCAGTAGTTGGAATCACACTGCCAATGGTTGCGCCTTTACCCAAATGAACATCAGGCATCGCTGCCACCCATTTATGAATAAAAGGCATCTTGGCAATATTCATCAATTGTTGTTTTGAGTTTTCATCGAAAGGTACACCGCGTGTCCATGACTTAATGGGCGTGTAACCTTGTTGCGAAATAACCTCGTATACTGTACTCATTATTGCTTCTCCATAATGACTTCCCTTGAAGCCATACTATTTTGTTATTAATACCACAAAATAGTATGCATACATCATGCCAATAGATTATTGAAAGACAAATAAACATATAACTATATGTTTATTAATTATTTATATTTCAATAAAAATATGAGCGTAAATAAAAACCCAATAATACACAAAAATAGCTAAACTATAGAACAATGAAAAACTATCAAAATGAGTAACAACTTATCAAAATAAATAATACTATCATCAGCATACTCGGTGCAAAACTCGACCATAAAGGCTTAGGTAAAAAACGCTGGTCTTCTTGGCGACCCAACCTCTCTATTTTGCTACAACACGATTTTAAGGTTAATCATTTCATCTTGATACACCATCGCGACGAAGAAGAGTTGGCTGATTTAACCACTCATGATATGCAAGTCATTTCACCTTCCACCCGTATTACAACTTATGTCGTTGACTACAATAACCCATGGGATTTTGAGCAAGTCTATGCACAATTACATGACATTGCACGTTTCCATCCCTTCTCCCCTGAAGATAACAACTATTATGTACATATCACGACGGGGACGCATGTTGCACAGATTTGCTTGTATTTATTAACCGAAGCCAATTATATTCCTGGAAAATTACTACAAACAGCACCTGCTGCACAAAGTGATGATGAAAACCGTGCCAAAGGGAGTTATCAAATCATTGATCTTGATTTGTCACGCTATGATCAGATTGCTTCACGCTTTGAACGCGAAGCACGTGATGGCATTACTTACCTAAAAGGTGGCATTGAAACACGTAACAAACAATTCAATCAACTAATTCAACAGCTTGAACAAGTCTCCATCCGTTCCACTGAGCCTATTTTGCTCACTGGGCCTACAGGGGTGGGTAAGTCACGCCTTGCTAAACGCATCTATCAATTAAAAAAACAGCGCGGCTTAGTGAAACACAAGCTAGTCGAAGTCAACTGTGCCACGCTACGCGGTGATAATGCTATGTCCACCTTGTTTGGACATATTAAAGGTGCATACACAGGGGCAATCACCAATCGTCATGGCTTACTGCGCGAGGCAGATCAAGGGGTATTATTTCTTGATGAAATCGGTGAACTAGGAGCAGATGAACAAGCAATGTTGCTACGCGCAATTGAAGATAAAATCTTTATGCCATTGGGTTCGGATAAAGAAGTTAGCAGTGACTTCCAGCTTATTGCAGGAACCAATCGTAATTTATTTCAGCAAATTGAACAAGGCACATTCCGTGAAGATTTGCTGGCACGGATTAACCTATGGCACTATCAACTGCCATCACTCAAAGATCGTATTGAAGATCTCAAACCTAACATCACTCATGAGCTTGAACTCTTTAGCAACAAGGCAGGCTATAAAGTCGATTTTAACAAGCGTGCTAAAACGAAATACCTCGCCTTTTCGCATTCTGGACAAGCCCCTTGGAAGGCAAATTTTCGTGATTTAAATGCCAGCATTACACGTATGTCCACCTTGGCAAAAGGTGGCAGAATTACGAAAGATGTTGTTGATACCGAAATAAAACGCCTACAATATGATTGGCAAGGACATAAGAACTCATCACACAAAACAGATAAACAGGCTGTTTTGGAACAGGTTTTAGGTAAGGATGCAGTCGCTGAACTTGATCTGTTTGAGCAAATACAGTTACGTGAAGTGCTGTGTGTTTGCCAACAAAGCAAAAGCCTTGCTGAAGCAGGACGAACCTTGTTTAATGTTAGTCGGAAAAAGCGCAGCAGTACTAATGATAGCCATCGCTTACGAACATATTTAGCGAAGTATGGAGTGGTGTTTAAGGCTTTGAAAGCCACAAACTAACACTCAACATTCCAAAAAATGCAGCAATAAGATAGGCGTACATCACCTATTGAAATATAAAATCGGAATGACTTGTTTTTTTAGCGCCGTAGTAATGCAATCCATCGCCACACATTTAATAAACTCGCTAGTGATGCTGCCACATAAGTAAATGCTGCTGCTTTCAGAATTGTTTCAATTGCTGCATAATCTTCTTCCCGAACATACCCCGATTTAAGAATAGGCAAAGCTTTGCCAAAACTCGCATCCCACTCAACGGGCAAAGTCACCAAATGCATCAATGCCGAGCCTGCAATACTAATAAACCCTGCTACAGTAAAAATCAAACTAGCAATGGGACTACGGGTAAGTAGTAACATAATCGGCATCATGATCATAAATCCAGAGCCTATTTTTTCTGATGCTTGCGCTAATTGTGCTAAACGAGTGCGTAATACCAAACGACGATCACTATCATAATGCTGAATAGCATGACCCACTTCATGCGTTGCCACCGCAATAGCCGTGAGCGAATTATCATGATAATTATTGGGTGATAAACGCACTGTTTTGCTCAACGGATCATAATGATCACCTTCCGTTTCGGTCATTTCAACCTTCACCTCTTCCATAGCGTAACGATCTAACAAGTGTCGGGCTAGTTCACCGCCTGTACCTTCAATATGATCTTGGCATTTGGAATAACGCTTAAAGGTATGCCTTGCCCACCACTGTGGTCCAAATACCAGCACAACAATAAAGAGAATAATTAGAATAATATGCATAGGTTAAAATATGGATCACTCACACTTATTTTGCAAGTCCTGAAAACCACCAACCCACAAAAGGTTTTATTGACAGGTAAAGAATCCCAACAATAATGATGCCATAAACGATAAACTGAATAGGGTTTTCTTTAAATAAGTCATTTATTTTACGTTGCCGACCTTCTTTTTTAAGTTGCTCGTACTCCGTTCTTACACGGATATAACGTTCTTCTTGGTAAGTAGCAATCAGTGCTTTGGCTCTTTCCTTATGCAAGTCATCCCGCAACCAAATAGCAGGCATGGAAATACCCCAGTTACCTGCACTAGTTTCGTAGAAGTCAATATGATGTTCTATCAATAATGCACGCACATCTTCTGCTTCATCATCAGGAACACTACGGAGTTTAAAGATAAGTACAGCCATGATTGAAACCTAAAATTATTAGAATATTTACAATTACTTAGAGTAACAAATAATTTTTTTTGCTCTCAATCACTTATATTACGGTATATTTACCCACTTGACGAATCACCGTATTTTTACTCTACAAACAATAAAATTAAAAAATGAACAGCATAAAGCACTATGTAAAAACAAAAATAAAACCCTTTGGCAAACCGATCTTATTGGTTAAAACAGGCTCTCAATTACATGGAACAGCGAATGAAAACTCGGATACGGATTACTTAGGTATTTTTATTGCGGATAAAAAATACTATTTTGGGTTAAAAACCGTAGAAGAAGTTGATATTTCTATTGAAGATAAATTAGACAATGGCAAAAATAGCAAAGAGGCCGTTGATATTAAACTCTATGAGTTGCGTAAATTCATTAAATTAGCGATTCAGAACAATCCCAATATTGTTGAGTTACTTTTTGTTGAATCTAAGCCTGACGTTATTGAAATTCTTGAGCCAGAAATGCAACGCTTTTTAGCCATTAAAAAAG
>DRMA01000103.1 GCA_011375245.1 Thiothrix sp.
AATGCTATTAATAGGGTTTTTTGCCAGAAAGGCGAGTAGCATGGCTAATTTTTTGTCAGATATTTTTTTGTTAAATTCTTCTGCATCTATTTCTAAGGAAATATTGTGATTACCTTTATTAAACCCCTTAATGGAGCTGCTTATTTCATCACCTATATTAATAGATTGTATTATTTTATTTTTATATTTTTCTAGTAAGTTGGAATAGATGAATCCACCTTTAACACCATTAGAAAGTTGCATAATAATTCGTGTATGGGTAAATGCAGTGACAATTCCTTTTATCTTTGTTCCTATTGGATATTGGTTAATAAATTTGGTGTAGGGATTTTCAGTTAACTGTTTTAGTCCTAGGTAAAATCTACTTGTATTGAGGTCAATAGAGATCACTTTAGTGTAAATTTTATCACCAATATTGAGGATTTCCCAAGGGTCTTCGGTATATCCCCAGTTCATATTACTAATATGTAATAAACCAACAATACCACCTATATCAATAAACGCACCAAAACGCTCTATAGCAGTAACGGTTCCTTGTAATATCATGCCCTCTCGAATTTCATCAAGGTAAACGGCATCGTTTTCGATTGATTTTTGTTCTATTGTTTTAAACAATTGACTATACCCCTTTATCTAGTCAATACTTTTATTATTTTTAATAAGTATTTGAAAAAATTAAGCAAGATAAACTTGCAGTGCATTTGACAAATTATAAATATTGCTCGTTATAATTTTTTATTTCATGTGTTGCTGCATAAATCACTTCCTTACTTTAAGGCCCATTAAAGTAATTTGTTTAACCATTAAGATTAAATGACTAGGTAATCCCTATATGTATTTTATACTAAATTAGCAGATAATACATCTACGCACCATTAATGAAATTTATTATTTAAAATAAATTAATCTATGAGATATCTTATAATGTTTTGCTAAATAAGAAGAACATGGCGTGACTAGTGAAAAGGGATTATTTGTGAATGATATTGTTTTTTATGAATAAATTAGTTTGTACTCACTATTCTGAAGCCTGTTGTACTATTACTTGAGGCAGCATATTCTTGTTGGCGTACCGCTGACCGCAGATCCCATGGGAGGTCGTACCATGAGCCTCCACGTAAAACATGAAGTTCACAGGTTGAAGTCGATGATTTGTCTTTCCATTCAATAGCATGAGTAGGCGCACCCTGATAGTTCTTGTGGAAACAATCTTGTGTCCATTCCCATACATTGCCATGCATATCATAAAGACCTAGTGCATTACTCACTAGATGACCAACCTCATGTGTTTTATTCGCAAAAATTCCTGTTGTTTTGCAATTTTCTTTATTCCAAATAAAACGGGCATCAAAATTGGCTTGGGAATTAGTAATGCAATCACCATGCGCATAAAAGGTTTGTGTATTGGCTCGTGCAGCATATTCCCATTCAGCTTCATTAGGTAAGCGGTAGTGTTTTCCTGTTTTTTTGCTTAGCCATGTGACATATTGTTGAGCATCATCCCAACTTACATTGATTACGGGATGTTGGTTACGTCCCCAGCCTTCATCACTAGGATAAGTTGTACAACCCTTATCATTGTAACAATGATCCCATTGTTTAAAGGTCACTTCTGTTGCACTCATTTTGAAAGGAGATACTGTTACTTGGTGAGCAGGTTGTTCATTTGAATCACAGTTTTTAGGACGAATACAGCCCATGATAAACTCACCACCAGCAATAGTGATCATTCTAGGTTCAAGCGTGTTTTGTATAACATCAGCATTTACACTAAAAGAGGTTATCAATGAGGTAATAATCAATACGGTAACAATGATTTCCTTATGTACTGCGAGTTTAACTATGTTGTCCATATCCATATTTATATGACCCATCAAAGTGACTTGGTGGGAAGTCTCCTTATAAGTAGTGATGATTGGCAAATGGAAAATGATGTTTGTTGTAAAGGTCTTAGTGAAAGATCGTTTATTTTATTTTTGATATTGAAAAGAGGCGACAATTGAATTAGGTGAGGGGGCTTTTGCTTTTTCATAAGTCCTCCCTAAAGTCCATGCCCAGTTAATAGGTAGGAATTTGCGTAGAAAAAAACGTGTATTTGAATGGCATCGCTAGGAGTCATTGCTTCCATCAATTAGTTTATTAACTGAGTCTATTGAAAAATTATCTATAGAACATTAACACAACATGAATAGAAATCAACTGAAATCAGCTTAAGTGTGAGTTTTTGGGAGAAAATAAGGCATGGTTTTTTCTTTATTGTATGAAGTTTGAGCGTGATGGTTTTTTTCTCCAGAACATCACTAGTAAAAAACCAACTAATGCGCCACCAACATGAGCAAAATGGGCAATGGAAATACTGCCACCAAAAATGGAAAAACCAGTTAGTCCTAAAAATAAGTCAAGAGCAATAAGCGCAGGAATAAAGTATTTGGCCGCAATAGGAAAAGGTAAGAAAATAAACATGAGTTTCGTATTAGGAAACATCGTACCAAAAGCTACCAATATACCGTAAATTGCACCTGATGCACCCACCATAGGCGAGTGCATAATTTGATAAAACTGAACAAATGTTTCTTCTGAGATAATGCTTGGTGGATAGGCACTTTTGTCAAACATTGCTTGAATATCAGCAGTGCTTAATCCTGCGTTTGTAAGTTGACTATAGATAGTATCAAACCGATAGTAATTAATACTCGTATAGAAAATAGCGGCACCAATACCCGTGGTGAAGTAAAAAATAAGAAAGCGTGTTTTTCCCCATATTTTTGCTAAGGGTGTACCAAACATCCATAGGCCAAACATATTCATCAGTAAATGAAAAATGCCACCATGCATAAACATATGTGTGAAAAATTGCCAAATCCCTGCATGCTCATTTTTAGGAAAATACAATTCAAGTGGATCAAGCCGATGTCCAATAATGGATTGGCTAACAAAGAAAAACAATAAATTGATAGCAATGAGTGCAGTGATTACATTGAGATATTTCATCATTTCCGTATTCTACATGATGATAGGAGCAAATAAAAAGGCCCGTAACAAATGCTACAGGCCTTTTAAAATTTGGCTCCTCAGGCAAGACTCGAACTTGCGACCAATTGATTAACAGTCAACTGCTCTACCAACTGAGCTACTGAGGAATTGTTCGGAGCGCAGATAGTACCGTTTTGGTTATTTCACGTCAAACATTTTTTGCTAGAAATAGAATTAAGTGATTGTGAGATCATATATAACAACTTATCTGACGTTTTTTATTGACTTAATCAGGAAGTGTAACACCATTAAGTGTTGCTTCACTGCCATTAATAGAGGCATTGAATTGGTATTTTGTGTTGTTAACAAGTAGTACGTTTCTTTTAATATAAGGTGAAAGTAGTAATATGAAGGGGGTTGCGTCAACGTAATTTTTATCAGCAACGAGTGAGACATGTGCTTGTAGTTTATTAGTTTTTGCAATGCGTTTAGGGTCTGCTGTTGCTTGTAAGTCTATTTGGCCTTTTTTGCCAATGATATTCAGAGCAAACTTGAGAGAACTATGGTTTTTTTCTAATTGTTGCAATAGCATATGCATCATTGACTGCTTATTGAGAGTATCTTGATGTTGGTGTGTCATTTTTATTGGTTCTTGATAATCTAGTTTAATGCTGATGGCTTTGATCATTTGCTTTGGTGTTATTGCGTCATCGACGTTGAGATTAATATTACTGTGGCTATACGCTTTATTTAATTGCTGTTTTATGTGTAAGTTGAGGTGAAAATTGATGTCATTAGAGAGTTGAGCCGATTTATAGGTGATTTTTTCTGTACGTAAATTCACTTTTCGTTTGATGCTGTTTGCTCCATTATTCTCTCTTTCACTATCGGCATACACATCAGTGGTCGGTATATGTAAATGGCCATTGTTATTTTTTATGATGATTTCACCTATGGTTCCTTCAATATTGCCTATTTGTTGGTTGAGATTTATAACGCCTGAGAAATGAGAGGGAGCTATTGTTCCTAGTTGTTGGTCAAATTCACTAATCACTGTTTGTGGGATGTTTAGTTGGTAGTTTCCTTGAGCATTGAAGTCAAAAGTGATATCAAGATCAAAAGGTGGCTTGTTAGAGAACAGTTTGCTAATGATGTGTTGTATGTCTGTTGATAATGATGTTTGTTCTACATTGACTTGCCAACGACTGCTAG
>DRMA01000104.1 GCA_011375245.1 Thiothrix sp.
AAGCAGGACGAATAGAACTTGCTCTTATTGGTAATCCAAATGCAGGCAAGAGTACGCTCTTTAACCAACTGACAGGGGCGAGACAAACAACAGGCAATTGGCCTGGAGTTACTGTTGATCGTAAAGAAGGGGGATTCGAGTTACAAGACAAAACATTCCACATTGTCGATCTTCCAGGGACGTATTCATTGGATGCTGCTGATACCTCAACAGATGAGCGAATTGCACGTGATTTTGTTCAGCAATACCCTAATCATTTGTATATCAATATTATTGATGCAAGTACCTTACAACGTGGTTTGTACCTTAGTGTGCAATTACGTGAGCAAGGTGTGCCGTGTATCATTTTACTGAATATGATGGATGTTGCCGATAAACGGGGTATTAAATTTGATCTAGCGCAGCTTGAAGCAGAAATGCAATGTCCTGTTATCTCAGTCTCTTTGCGTAAAGATAAAGGGCTTTTTCAGCTTAAAGATGCCATTCTCAACTATGATTATGCCGCAGTTGTTCCTGTTGATGTTGGTTATGCCGAAGTTGTTTGTGCGGCAATAAAATCGATTGTTGCCACAGAAAAGGTGACGCGTGCAAAAGCATTGGAGTTATTACAATCGCCTTCTAGCCATAAAGAAAATGGCGTTATTGATAGCAGTTCCATTGCAGATTACCGTAATACCATTGAAAATGTCACTGATGAATCACTTGATTTTCTATTAGCCGATGCGCGTTTTGATCGTGCGAATACCCTTTCTCAAGGAGTGATTAAAGAGCAAGGTAAGGTCAGCCGAACGTATTCGGATAAAATTGATCGGTGGGCGCTGGGTACATGGACGGGGTTGCCCATTTTTCTTGGTTTAATGTACTTATTGTTTTTATTCAGTATTAATTTTGGTGGGGCATTTATTGATTTCTTCGACTTGGGAGTACAAGCGCTGCTTATTGACGGTGGTAGAGCTGTATTATCAAGTGTGGGATCACCTGAATGGCTAACCACTATTTTAGCGGATGGCATTGGTGGTGGTATTCAAGTCGTTGCGACTTTCATTCCTATTATTGGTGCTTTGTTTCTCTTTTTAACTTTGTTAGAAGAGTCAGGTTATATGGCAAGAGCTGCTTTTGTTATGGATCATTTGATGCGTAAGGTCGGCGTGTCAGGCAAGGCATTTGTGCCTTTAGTGATTGGTTTTGGCTGTAATGTACCAGGAATTATGGCAGCGCGTACATTAAGTAGTCATCGTGAACGTATTATCTCAGTGATGATGACCCCCTTTATGTCATGTGGTGCAAGATTGGCGGTTTATGCCTTATTTGCAGCGGCTTTTTTTCCTGTTGGTGGGCAAAATATTGTTTTCTTGTTGTACCTTATTGGTATTTTGTTTGCTATTTTAACCGCATTATTATTGAAAAAAACCGTATTAAAAGGTGAGGTTGATGACTTTTTTATGGAGTTGCCAACTTACCATATTCCTGCGTTAAAAAATGTATTGATCAATACATGGAATAAATTAAAAAGCTTTGTTCTAGGAGCAGGTAAAATTATTGTGATTGTAGTTGCGTTGATCAATGTCATTAACAGTTGGGGCGTTGATGGTAGTTTTGGTAATCAAAATTCAGAGAATTCGGTGTTAAGTGCAACAGCGAAAGTAGTGACACCTATTTTCCAACCTATGGGTCTTGAGAAAGACAATTGGCCTGCAACCGTTGGTATTATGACAGGGTTATTGGCAAAAGAAGTTGTCGTTGGTACATTAGATGCCTTGTATTCTGAGTTGGAGAGCACAACGACAGAGGCTAATATTGAAGAAGACTTTAATTTACTGCAAGGCTTATCGGATGCCGTGGCGACTATTCCGAGTAATCTTGCTGATGCTGCTGCAAACCTTACTGATCCTTTGGGGTTAGGAGCGATTGAAGATGTCGAGCTTCCTGCGACTGCGGCAGCAGCTCAAGAAGTAGATGTGGCAACCTTTGGCGCAATGGTCAGTCGTTTTGATGGCAAGATTGGCGCGTTTGCTTATCTGCTCTTTATCTTGCTGTACTTCCCTTGTATGGCGGCAACAGGTGCGATGGTGCGTGAAGTAGGACGTGATTGGGCATTAGTTGGCGTATTATGGACAACAGGACTTGCCTATACGGTTTCGGTTATTTTTTATCAATTAGCAACGTTTAGTCGTCACCCTATGCAATCTCTTAGCTGGACGATAGGTTTATTGGTCTTACTTGCATTTGCGGTGTTTTTATTTGCACAAGCAGGGAAAGCGAAAGAGTCTGTTGCTCAACAACTTTCGGGAGAAGTATAGATATGTTATTAGCTGATATTCGCCATTACCTTAAAGAACGTGGTGCGGTTTTATTGGATGATGTTGCCATACACTTTGATATTACCGCAGATGCAGCGCAGTTTGCGCTAGAGTATTGGATAAAGAAAGGCAAGGTTTTCCAGCAAGGAGCAAGTTGTGGTTCATCGTGTAGTGGCTGTGGTTCAGGTGATAGTTATCAATGGCG
>DRMA01000105.1 GCA_011375245.1 Thiothrix sp.
ATGTTTTTTGTGCCAATTTGATAAAGCATTGTAAGAGCAGTGTTTAGTTTGCTTTTCAATTGTCATTCTTCATTCTTACCGTTTTTTCATGGTGACTTTTATTTTGAATACACTATTGAACGATGGTTTTTATAGACTATTTTATGATTAATAATGGAGCCCTACCTTTATCCAAAACAGAGGCTAGTTTATGACAGAGAGGATGTTTTAGATGCCAATTTATGAAAATGAAGACCTTACCCAGATCAGGGTTGCTGTATCTGTTGGAGGCAAATTACGCCAAAAATATTTTCGACCCAAGACAACAGAGATGTTGGCTAAGCACCGTAAAGAGGCTGCCCAATTAGAGTCTGAATGGAAGTTTGAAGCCAATATTATTGCTTCGCAGAAGAATCGTGAACGTAAAGAGAAACGTCGTAGTTCAGCCTATGTAACAGGTGTTGGAGGAATAAAGATGAAATTCCTTATTAATACCAAACATCGTGCTGAACGTGGAGCAAAAACGAAGCGGAAGCGAAAAATAAGTTATTTTACCCCTGCCTTTGTTGTTTCTGGAAGTCAAAATAAAAAACTTTTTTGTAAGAATTTTAATATTAAAACTCAAGGGTTTGATATGGCTTGGTTCAATGCCGTTGCCTATTTGTGCAAAATAAAAGGGATTTCTAGTATTGATAAACTCTTACGTAAACGCCCTCCTGTAGAGCAGTTTCATGTTATTTATAACTGGCAAAGAAAATTGGGACATGATATTAGGGAGAACCGCCTACCTAATGAATTATTGCTTAGCGATGGTAGTGTTGTTCAGCATTAAGTCTTAAAATTAAGACTATCCAAGACTATTTTGAAAGCCGTGTTTTTTTTGTTATAAACACATTGAGTGCTTGAATGAGGCACACTAACCAGCACTAGTGACTCTAGCTACTTGTTGGATAGTGTGCCTTGTTCGATCAAAATTTAAATTTCCTAACGTATTTAATACCTTATGTTTCAACTTCTTTATAAGAAAAATGCTATTCCACTGATTGCTGTTTTTAGTGATGATTTTGAATCTTGGTATGAACGACAAGAGCACCTTCTTAAAAACTGGGTAACAGAGCAAGGGTTTATGGCAATGGAGTCAGAGTATTGTGTTGTTCCTAATAAAGAAGGGCACGTTGACGTTGTTTTGTATGGTGTGAGGGATAAACAATCGTTGCGCTGGGTTTTATCTAATTTGTCTACAGCGTTACCCGTAGCTGACTATTGTTTGATGGGAGAATGGAGTTATGATGAAAAACAGGCACTAGCACTGGGTTGGGCATTAGGACAGTATTCGTTTGATCGTTTTAAGGAAAATATTACGCCTGATTTTGCACGTCTTTATGTAGAAGACCCCTTAGCAGTATTGGCGATGGCCGATGCGATTAAACGTGTTCGTGATCTTATTAATACACCTGCTAATCATATGATGCCAGAGCATTTGTCTGCTTATATGAAAAAATTAGCCTTGTCGTTTGATGCTCAGTTTTCTGAAGTTTCGGGGACTGAACTAGAGAATAACTATCCTGCAATCCATGCGGTAGGGCGAGCAAGTGATCATGCACCACGTTTGTTGCGTTTTGAGTGGGGCAATACGGCAGATCCTGCTATTTGTTTGGTAGGGAAAGGTGTTTGTTTTGATACTGGGGGCTTAGATATAAAGCCTTCACGTTTTATGCGTACAATGAAAAAAGATATGGGGGGAGCAGCACATGTATTAGGTCTTGCAAGTATGGTGATGGCAAATAAGCTCCCTGTACATCTTACCGTACTAATTCCTGCGGTTGATAATGCGATTTCAGGAGATGCGTTTCGACCAGGTGATATTATTAATACGCGTTTAGGTAAAACAGTTGAGATTGATAATACGGATGCGGAAGGACGATTAGTGTTATGTGATGCTTTAACAGAAGCTGCAGCATTACAACCTGAGTTAATTATTGATTTTGCCACTTTAACGGGGGCTGCTCGGGTGGCATTAGGTACAGAGGTTCCAGTCTTTTTTACGAACACCACAGAGTTGAGTGATTGTTTAAAGCAAGCTAGTGTCGATGCAGAGGAGCTTATTTGGGAGCTGCCACTACATAAACCTTATTTAAATCAATTAGATAGTACAGTAGCTGATATTGCTAATTCCTCACCTGAAGGTTATGGTGGTGCTATTACTGCGGCGTTGTTTCTCAATGAATTTGTGCCAGAAAATATTCCTTGGTTACATTTTGATGTGATGGCATGGAATACGCGTCATCGTTCAGGTCGTCCTATTGGAGGAGAGGCTATGGGCTTGTTTGCCGTTTATACGTATTTGCAAGATACTTATGGTTCGTAATTAGCAATTATTGTTAGTCAGATAGAATAGAAAAGAGTATTGGTTGACGTGAATAATATGTTCATAATATATTCACCGTTTAACTGAAGAATACCAAATAATCTGATGGTTTCGAGCTTATGAGGCATAAGCTCGCATAATTATTTGAATTCTTTTCCTAATGGTAGGATGGTTTAGGGTTTTTAGCCTTTCGCTTTCTTTTATTCTCTGAATTTCTTCTAAAACTTAAGTGTTGCTTGATCATGAAATATAAAACTGTAGTAAAAGTCTTTGTTCTTGCTTTTTTGCTTTTTTTACTTACCGTAGTGCTAGGGTCAAAATTTAACTGGGTTAAGTATTTGAAAGAAAAACCTGTTGTTCAAGGAGAAGATTTAGCTAAATCTGATGAGGTGTTAGGGGAAGTTGATGTACCTACAAAGAAAAAGCCTAGTACAGTGAATGTTGAAATAGTAAGCGATGCAAAGGTAAGTAATACAACAGCAGAACAGGTTAAAAATGACTGTATTCGTGCCAGTCGACGCGCAGGTGTTGGTGATAGTGAAATACATGCAGTTGTTCGTGAATGTGTAGCGCTTTCATTGAAAGCAAAAAATAATCAAATCAGCTCAAATACGATTGCAAGAACTAATGCTGATAACAACAGGGATAATGGTGTTGCATCTCCTTTAGATAGCAATATGAATTTGACCCGAGGTGCTTGTGAAATGGTTGTTGCTAATGAAACAACGCTGAATGTTAAAGAAAAAGAAGCACTTATTGAGCAGTGCGTCAAAGAAAATTCGCAATAAATTATTGATATGTTTCATTATACTTTTTTTTCACAACCCTCACCCTTGTGGCAGGGAGTTATTGCCTTGCGTATGAGAGTATTTGTTGATGAAATGCAAGTACCAAGTGAATTAGAGCTTGATCAGTATGATGCAGCAGCTATTCATCTTTGTGTGCAAGATGGTAAGCAGACGATTGGGACATTACGGCTTATTGAAGACAAAAAAAATACTGAAAATACGATTAAAATAGGACGTTTTGCATTAAATAAAGTTTATCGTCGTCAAGGTATTGGTACGAAAATGATGCATCAGACTTATCATTGGTGTCAGCAGTACGCTGTTTCTAAACTGTACCTTGATGCACAAACCTATATTGTTCCTTTTTATAAAACACTAGGTTTTATTGAGCAAGGTGATGTTTTTATTGATGCTGGAATTCCCCATGTTCGCATGACCTATACCTTAACCGAAGATTTATAATGTTGCATAAAAACCTTTCTAGTCGTGATGCTTCTATTATTCGTGAAAATAGAGAGGTTATTGATGTCTTTTTAGATGCTTTATGGTCAGAAAAAGGGTTAAGTAAAAATACGTTATCAGCTTATGAGTGCGATATCAGAACCTTTGCTAATTGGTTATTAAAGGATACAGGTCTTTGTTTGATGCAAGCACAACAAGTTGATGTCCAGCACTATCTTGCATGGCGGGTAAAGAATAAAATCAAAACAGCAACAACCGCTCGCTTATTATCAAGTTTACGCTATTTTTATCGTTATCAAGTGCGTGAAGAAAGACTTGAATCATCACCTATTGAACTAATTGATTTACCTAAAATAAGTCGTTATTTGCCCACCACATTAACTGAAGAAGATGTTGACCTATTGTTACAGGCACCTGATATAACAACCGCGATAGGATTACGTGATCGAGCCATGTTAGAGCTACTATATGCGACAGGCGTACGAGTTTCAGAGCTTATAGGGCTTGAGCTAAATCATTGCTCGATCCAAAATGGTGTAATACGCGTACTAGGAAAGGGGAGCAAAGAACGTTTGATTCCCATGGGGGAAGAAGCGCTTGATTCTTTAGATCAATATTTGCGGCAAGCACGTGGAGAATTAATGCGTGGCAAAGGTGTTTCTGAACATGTATTTGTTACTTTACGTGGTAAAGGTATGTCACGACAGGCATTTTGGTATTTAATTAAACGTTATGTTAAGCAAATTGGTTTATCATCCAAAATTTCCCCGCATACTTTACGTCATGTTTTTGCAACACATTTGTTGAATCATGGTGCTGATTTACGAGTAGTGCAGCTATTACTTGGACATAGCGATTTATCAACAACACAGATTTATACTTATGTTGCTCAGGCACGATTACAGGAATTGCATCAGAAACATCATCCAAGAGGCTGATGTTTTCCAAATTGGATTAATATGAGTTAAATGGCAATATTTCTACTTCTAGTCGCAGAAAGCAAAGAGGTAGTGTATTCTTTCGCAACAAAATAAATAAAAGGATAAAAAATGTACCACTCTAAAATTTTAAGCATGGTGTTAGGTTTGAGCTTAGCACTTGTTGGTTTTGCGCAGGCTGAGGATGTTGCGGACGCTAATCTTGCCGTGATTAAAAAGGAACTAAAAAAAATGCTGGGTGGGGAAGAGCCCGATAGTGTGACAAAAACGCCGTTTGAGAGTTTATATGAGGTTGTTGTGGGAACGGATGTCGTTTATATTTCCGCTGATGCAAAATACTTGTTCTATGGTAATTTGATTGATCGTAAAAACCAGCTTGATTTAACGCGTCAAACCAAAGAAAAACTAGCCGTAAAAATGAATGGTACGCGAAAAAAAGCCCTAGCAAGTGCTGATGCAAGTAAAGCGATTAGCTATAAAGCAAAAGATGAGAAAACGGTATTGACCATTTTTACTGATATTGATTGCCCGTACTGTGCGAAAATTCATAAAGAAGTTCCTGAATTAAATAAACAAGGTATTACCGTTAATTACTTAATGTTTCCTCGTGCGGGAGTAGGCTCGTCCTCCTTTAAGAAAGCCGTGAGTGCTTGGTGTGCAGAGGATCAAAAGTCAGCGTTAACCAAAGCAAAAGAGCGGCAAGCAATTCCAGACAAAACCTGTGACAATCCTGTTGAAGCACAATATAAATTAGGACAAAAATTAGGTGTAACAGGAACACCTGCATTGATTACTGCAAGTGGTGAGTTGATTCCTGGCTATGTTCCAGCCGCTAAACTTGCAGCAAAACTACTTGCCGATAGTAATCAGAAATAATATTACGTTTTGTTATAGTCGTTAAGGTAATCATTATGTAGAGGAAGCCAATGAAGTTATTTCATTGGCTTCCTCTTTATTTATGGTGAATAGACACCATAGTCTTGAGAATAACGACCCGTGAATTGTGTGGTTTTTTTGCTATGGCTGCTAGAATAGTGGTTAATTAATAACGAAAGAGGGAAGTACCATGTCATTACTCATTACTGATGAATGTATCAATTGTGATGTTTGTGAACCAGAATGCCCC